>JAAZOO010000482.1 GCA_012797715.1 Geobacteraceae bacterium
CCGTCGACGGCTGGGACATCGAGCGTCTCCGCAACCGGCAGGTGAAAAACTTCCTGGCAGTCACGCTCATTTCCCTGGGAGCGCCGATGCTGCTCATGGGGGACGAGGTCCGCCGTACCCAGAGGGGAAACAACAACGCCTACTGCCAGGATAACGAAATAAGCTGGTTTGACTGGACCTTTCCCGACAGGTACCGGGATGTGTTCCGGTTCTGCGGCCACCTTGTCCGCAGGCGTCTGCACCGGGAAATATCGACGGATATGACGGTTCTGAGTCTCAACCAGGTGCTGCGACGCGCCCGCATCGAGTGGCACGGTGTCCGTCTTGGCGAGCCTGACTGGAACGATGATTCACACAGCATTGCGATGACCACATGGAGCCTCGACGAAAACCTCATGTACCATCTGATGTTCAACGCCTACCATGAGGATCTCCGATTCCAGCTTCCCCCTGCTCCTCCGCACACTACTTCCGGATGGCGCAGGATCATGGATACATTTCTGGAATCGCCGGACGATGTCCGACCGTGGAAGGATGCGGCCCCAATTGGCGATTCCAGCTACGTCGTCCAGGCGTACTCAATCGCAATTCTCTGCGCCCGGCTGACAGGGGCGGCCCACGTCCCCTCTTCCTTCTGACAGAACTGCGCTGCACCGAAGCGCCCGAGGAAACAAGGGGCGATACGGCCCGGGAGAATGCCCATGAGTTTACCACCGAACAAGACGAAGATTGTCTGTACCATCGGTCCGGCTTCCGAGAAACGGGAGACCATGGAACGAATGCTCCTGGCCGGGATGAACGTGGCCCGGCTCAACTTCTCCCACGGCGACTTTTCCGGCCATGGCCGCGTCATAGAAAATCTCCGGGCCGCGGCGGCCTCAACGGGGAAGAGGCTTGCCATACTGGCCGACCTTCCGGGGCCGAAGATGCGTATCGGGAAACTGGAACCGGAGCCCATAGAGCTTCGTCCCGGAGATTCCTTCACCCTCACTGCAGATGATGTTGTGGGGGATTCCGGCCGGGTATCCGTGACCTTTTCCGGTCTGCCGAAATCCGTGCATTCCGGCGACACCCTGTTTCTGAATGGCGGACTCATCCAGCTTCAGGCGGTTGCCGTGGAAGGAAGCGACGTTCGCTGCCGTGTCATCGTGGGAGGAGAGCTGCGCTCGCGAAAGGGGCTGAATCTGCCGGGAGCCGATCTGGGCATCAGCGCCTTTACCGAGCACGACCGCGCATGCATGATGTTCGCCCTGGAGAAGGGCGTTGACGCCGTCAGCCAGTCGTTCGTGAATCGGGCCGCAGATATCGAGGCCGTCCGCTCCGCAGCTGCCAACCTGGGGTATCATCCCTTCATTATTGCCAAGATCGAACGCTCCGTCGCCCTGAATCATATTGACGAGATCATGGATGCCGCGGACGGCATCATGATCGCTCGCGGAGACCTGGGGGTCGAGGTCCCCATCGAAGAAATCCCGGTCATTCAGAAACGCCTGGTGCGTCTTGCCAACATGCGGGGAAAACCGGTAATTACCGCGACGCAGATGCTCGAATCCATGACCGGAAACAGCCGTCCCACCCGGGCGGAAGCAACGGACGTGGCCAACGCGATCCTGGACGGCACAGATTGCGTGATGCTTTCGGCAGAGTCGGCAATGGGAAGCTACCCGGTGGAATCAACGGCAATGCTTTCCAGGATCGCAGCCGCCATCGAGCCCCACCGTCCGGTACTCACCGTCAGTGAAATGTTCAAGGGAGTTGAGTTGAAGGGGACGCTCCGGCCTTCCCACCTTATAGCGCTGGGTGTTGAGACGAGTCTCGAATACGTGACTCCGGCAGCCGTCTTCGTCCCGACGCGCAGCGGTGCCACCGCAAGGAGAATCGCCTCGTTCCGCCTCCCGGTGTGGATTGCCGCGGTCAGCTCACAGGAAACGACCTGCCGGCAGCTCCAGTTCACCTCCGGAGTTTTCCCCATCCACGAAACGGAACACCCGGAGGACTGGAAGCCCTTCGTAGAAAGGTGGCTATCGGAACAGGGACTGTCCGGTGACCTGGTGCTCCTTACGGAGGGTCCATCCACGAAGCATCCCGACGCCAATTACCGTATGGAGGTTCTGGAGATGCGCAGGAAGTAAGTCCTACTGGAATTTCTTCATAATCTCTGCGGCCGCTTCCTCGATTGCCTTGTTGGTCATATCCACGACCATCCATCTCGGATTGCTCCGGTAGAGGCGCTTGGAAAAGACGAGCTCGGATTCCACGGTATCGTATTCGTTATACGGGGTTCTTCCGAATTGTTTCATGTTCCGCATGCGGGAGGTGCGGATATTGATCAGTTGCTGCACATCCACGGTAAGCCCGATTATCCGATCCTGATCGATCTCGAAGAGCTGGCGCGGAGGGGGGACGCTCTCCACCAGGGGGATATTCGCAACCTTGTACCCTTTGCCGGCGAGATACATGGACAGGGGAGTTTTGGAAGTGCGGGAAACGCCTACCAGTACGATATCCGCCTCGCCCAGATCCTGGGTGCTCTGTCCGTCGTCGTGCTTGACCGTGAAGTTTACCGCCTCCAGTCGCCTAATGTACTCTTCATCAACCTTATACATGACCCCAGGCCTCCGCCGCACCGGAACCCCCAGAAATTCCTGCATTTTTTCAATAATCGGCGTTATTACGTCGAATGCCTCCAGTCCGCGGCGCTCCGCTTCCGCATTTAACTCGGCCACATGGGCCTGCTGCATGATGGTGAACACGATGAGGCCGGGTCGCTTTGAAACATCCTCCATGGCGCATCGGATGTCGTCCAGGGTCTTCAGATAACTCTTGCGGTGCACCTTGACGTAGGGCTCGTCAAACTGGGCAAGTGTCGCCCTGATGACCCTTTCCGCCGTCTCACCGGTGGAGTTGGAGAAAATATAAATATGTTTCTGGGTTTTCATGGAAACGGGTCCTTTCCGCCGGCCGTCTGATTCGGCCCTCTTGCCAGGGTTTCGTCTTTCTCTTCAGGATGCATCGTCACCTGCGGGATGAAAAAAATACCAGATCACTCCCACCTGGATCAATGAACTTCACCGTGCATCGGCACATCAATAGTATTTTCTCATATGGACAATCCTTCACGGCTTGTGGTATCAGAGTATACCTGATCCCCTGCAAACGCCTGCGGCCATCGGCACGTGAAAGGCAGAGATGTGATACGCAAGCTGTCGGAAATACTTCTGAACGGCTCCATGTTCGACAGGTTCGATCCGGAATCTGAAGAAGACTTTCTGAACTTCAAGTATTGCGATTCCCGGGGCGTCGTCACCAGTGTCGCAATCGCATCGGTGTTTCTCATCGCCGGCCTCTGGATATGGGACTGGACCCTTGACCCGTACCATGCGCAGGACGTGATCCCCACACGGTTGCTCATGTGCCTTTTCATGAGCATCTATCCCGCGGCCATTGTCACGGGAATACGCCGTTCCTTCCTTCCCTGGCTGCTGGGCCTTGTCGTGGTTTCCATTGAAACAATCTTTCTCTACCACCTGACGCTCCTTTCCGGCGGGCTGCTCTACGGTTTCGCAGGCTTCATGTACTGGTACATGCTGTCGGCCTTTGCCGGGCTCTCCTTCACTTTCCTCGAAAGCCTTCTTCTGAACCTGTCCATGGCGATTGTCCCCAATCTCTTGGTGCTCTTCGGCGTGGCACCCCATTTCGATATCCCTCTCTACAATGCCCTGATCTGGCCGACCTGCTGCATCTCCATCTTCGGCAACCTTTCCCTGGACAGGTTGTACCGGCGCCTCTTTCTGTATCGCCGGCATATCGAGGCGCAGGCAAGGACTGACGGGCTGACTGGAATCACCAACAGGTCCCATTTCGTTGAAGCGGCGCCGGTGGTGGTGGAACTCTGCCGCCGGCACGATCACCCCATCAGCGTTCTCATGATCGACATCGACCATTTCAAAAAGATCAATGACCGGTACGGTCATCCTGAAGGGGACGGGGTCCTCAGACACGTTGCCGAAACCATGCGCAACAAGCTGCGCATCACCGATCTCCTGGCGCGGTACGGAGGTGAGGAATTCGTGGTGATTCTCCCGGAAACCCCTCCCCGCAGCGCCCTGATCGTGGCAGAGTCAATTCGGAGAATTATCGAGGAAACCCCGGTCCCCATGGGGCCCGATCGCTTCATAGGGATCACCATCAGTGCCGGTGTTGCGGGATATGACCGGCTGCCGGATTCCATCGGACTGGAAGATTTGCTGAAACAGGCTGATGTGAACCTGTATGAGGCGAAGAAGAAGGGAAGAAACAGGGTCGAATGCGGAGTCACGGCCCACCTCCGTCCCTGTTACCCGGCGTAGGGGAAGGCGAAGGTATCGTACTGCGCAATCGGCTACGGAGACCTGTGCGGCCTGAAATGCCGAACCGGTCCTTCATAGGTCATGCTGCCGTCCGGATAGTGAATCTGGAGGTTGTACGCCGCTATGACCAGGACCTGCGCGGCATCGGCCAGGGCCCACATCAGAGCATGTCCGGCGGAATTGAGATCGACGGTGCCGTGCGGACGCTCTCTGGAAACCTCCGTACTGCTCAGCACCCCGCATGCCTGTACCTCGATTCTCGGGAAACGCCCCGTAAAGTGACCGCGCAGCAGCCTGAAACTCCCTGCTGTTGCTTCGGTAAAGCCGCTTCCCAATTGCACGAAACCCGCATTGCCGTGGCACAGAATCCGCACTACGCCCAGCCCCCCATGCCGGGTCGAAGCAGCCAGCTCCTCGCTGCTTTGCAGAATCCGCCGGCATATGCGGTCCATGGACCACTGTTCATTCACTTCAATGTTTCGCGTCGGGCCTCTGTCCGTTTCAAGCCATGCATTGAAAAATGCCTGCCACGGCGCCCGCGAATCCAGTACGTTGATATGCTGGTACAGATGCATGTGCACCTCCTACCACGGCTCCGGTCGTTCCACATGGCCTAATGCAGGCAGTTGAACATCCCCATGCACCAGAAGCAGTCGCCGCAGGGAACGGTGTTCCCGTAGCAGTCCTGCTCGAATTCCTCTGCCGTCAGATACTGGCACGGCACCACATTGCAGTTGGAACAATAGGGGAAGTCGTACGCCAGCACATCCTCCCGGAAGGCCCGGAATGCCTGGCTGTTCCATACTTCCAGTATACTTCGTTCCCGCGCGTTGCCGAAGGATTTTGCGTTCACGAATTTCTCGCGCCCGAAAAGATGACAGCCGTACTGATGCCAGAGAAAATAGCAGGGGTGAACGTTGCCGTTCCAGGAGACGAAGGCCCCTCCTTCTTCCACGAACGCACACCTGCGGCTGCTGTCGGGTGAGGTCCCGGGCAGGGTGAGTGCGATCCCGGCTTCTTCTGCAACCGTTCGGGCCTCTGAAAAGACCCGTTCCAATTCTGCAGCCCACTCTTCGTCGCGCTCCATGAGGTTCTTCAGGTGCAGGGAGATGCCCCGGGAACGGGCCTCCGCCTTCATCTCCTCCATCAGGGCATAGAGACGCTGTTCACGGGGAGTTCGCGAATATTTCCAGATTGCCGTCAGGTAATCGGCCAGGGGGATCTCTCCTCCCCTCGAACCATCCCGCAGGGAACGCACGAATACCTCGGCCCTCTCGACGCGGGAACCGCCCGCCGCACCAATATCTTCCAGTGCCTTGAAAAGCGCTGCCAGCGCGCTTCTCCATCCGGGATCGGAGCCGAACAACTGTCCAAGCTGCTCCTCGGTTTCGGCAAAATCCTTGATGGCAATCTGCTTGCTCGGCAGGCTTGAGCCGATGATCCCGAGAACGGCATCCCTGCCGCCGGCAGCGCAGAAAGTATCGGCTACTTCTACCAAAAAACCGACCAGATCCGCGTCGTTCGGTGTATGCATGTATTTCCAGAGCACCGTGAAATAGTCACCGATGTCGAGGCCTTCGGATACGGCCTTCTCTTTCCATTCGCTGAAGAGTTCAACAGCGCCGTCCATGTTGGAATCAAATGCCGTCTGGGGAACGCTGCTTTTCACGTAGGGAAGCACATGGGTGACGATGGCGAACGACACTCCCAAGGAGGCCGCCCGTCGAAGCAGGTCCGGGAGTTCCCGGGTATTGTCCCGCATGAGCACGAATTCGAGGCCGATGCGAAATTCCGGCCGTGCACAGGAAATTTTCGCGTCGTGGAGTGCCGAAAAAGCCCGTTCCACGCCCTGCTCCTCTCCTCCCCTGCGAATTTTCCGGAAAGTTTCGGGATTGAGAGCGTCGGCGGAGATGCAAATCCTGTCTAGTCCGGCGTTCAGCAAGGAAACCGCCCTCTTTTCGTCCAGCAGCATGCCGTTGCTCTGGAACCCGATACAGCTCCCGGGAGGCATCAATACCTTGGCTCTCCGGATGAACCTTTCAAGGCGCGTATCAAGAAGCGGTTCCCCGACGCCGTTGAGAACCAGAGCCTCCAGATGGGGGAACGCCTCTTCCAGGGCGGTGAATGTCTCGTCTTCCATATCCCCTTCCATGACGGAGCGGTCCCACGTCTCCTTGACGCACATGCGGCATCGCAGGTTGCAGCGGGTGGTTGTTTCTACAAAAAGCCTGCTCGGCCAGGGGCGGCGCGGCGGACTGTCGTGATGCGGGGCGTCGGAACTGTTTTTCGGTGCCATGTCTTTAGGGGCCTCCTCAGAGTGCTGCTGGCAATCTCTTCTTTTTTTTCACTATATCATGAATGCGGTGAGGTCATTACCTCGAAACCGGCCACGATGTCGAGCAGTTCCTCGGTAATGGCGCCCTGCCGCAAGTCTCGGAAGCGGAGATTCAGTTCATCGAGCCTCTCGCCGATGTTTCTCTCCGCCGCCTGCATGGACGCAAGGCGGCTTGCGTTCTCGGCCGCCAGGGAATCAGCAAGCGCACCATAGAGGGAGGCAAACAGGGAATGGCGGATGAGAAGCGAAAAAAGACGGCGGCGCTCCATGGTGAACAGGGGAATGGTGGGGCCGGGCCATGAACGGTCGGCCAACTCCCGCAACCGTTCCCGGTCAAAGGGTATCAGATGCAGAAGGCGGGGTGCGCAGACCGTCCCGAACAGGAGGCTGTTGTAGCAGACAACCACCCTGCCGATTCCCAGACGGGATTTCCATTGGTCCAGTGTCATCAGGATGGATTGTACCGCTGAAAGAATTCCCGTTTCCGACACCGGTGCGGGGTGTGCCACGTCGACTTTCCATCCTGACTCCACAAGGTGACTGTGGGCGCGTCCGCCGACACAAAGGATGTTTCGCCGCGAAGGATCCGGTTCCAGCTCCCGCAACTGTTCACAACTGAAGGATACGATCTGTTCGTTGAAGCGTCCGCACAGTCCCTGGTCCGATCCCAGGACCACACCGCCGAGACTGTCCTTTTCCCCGGAAGGCTGTTCCAGGAGTTCACCGGCTCCCTGGCGCAGCAGGATAACGAGCCCCATTTCGATGGTCCGGGAATATTCGGCAAGGCTCTGGATTGCCTTTTCCTGGCGACGGATGCTTACCGCCGCAAGGGTCTTCATGGTCCTGACCACGGATTCCAGGAGCGTAACCGTCACAATGCGCGATTTGATGGCTTCAGTGGTGTGCATCTTTTTCCCGTTCCCTCAGAGAATCGGGAAACGGAAGGATCGCTGCCTTGATCGCTTCCCGATCCGTCACTTCCAGCTCCTGCCCCGATTCGATGCGCAGGCAGAGGTCGGGGAGTCTCTCTCTCATGACGCGCCGCACATGCTTCTCCGCGTCCGCTACCAGCTCCGGTGGCAGGTCGTCAAACATTCCGCCGGTAACGGCAACGAGAACGGCCACCTGCTCACTGACCGGCAGGGGATCGTACTGCGGTTGTTTCAGGGTTTCGCGAACCCGGCGTCCCCGCTCCAGGATGCGGCGCGCCGACTCGTCGAGACGGGCGCTGAAACGGGAAAAGGCTTCCATCTCCTCGAACTGGGCATAGGAAAGCCTCAGATCTCCCGCCACGGAACGGTATGCCGGAAGCTGTGTCTTTCCCCCCACGCGGGATACGGATTTGCCCACATCAACTGCCGGCAGGACCCCCTTCTGGAAAAGGTCGGGCGACAGGTAGACCTGGCCGTCGGTAATGGAAATGAGGTTGGTGGGTATATACGCGGACAGGTTCTGGGCCTCGGTTTCTATTACCGGAAGGGCTGTCAGGGACCCCCCTCCATGATCAGAATCCAGGTGTGTCGAACGTTCCAGGAGCCGCGAATGGATATAGAATATGTCACCGGGAAAGACCTCCCGTCCCGGCGGCCTCCGCAGCAGCAGGGAGAGCTCCCGGTAGGCGCGCGCGTGGCGGGTCAGGTCGTCATAGATGATAAGGACGTCGCGGCCCTGATCCATGAAATACTCGCCCATGGTGGTGGCCGCATAGGGGGTAACGTACTGGAGTCCCGCGGAATCGGAACCGTCGGCAACTACCACAATGCAGTGCCCCATGGCGTCGTGCCTGGCCAGATCGTCCACCAGCTTGGCCACGGAGGCGGCCTGCTGTCCCACCGCGCAGTAGATGCAAATTACATCCTTACCCTTCTGGTTGATGATGGTATCCAGAATGAGGGCCGTCTTTCCAGACTGCCGGTCTCCGATGATAAGCTGACGTTGTCCACGTCCGATGGGAATCAGCGCATCAATCACCTTGATCCCGGTCTGCAGCGGCACGGTTACCGGAGCGCGGTGCATGATAGCGGGCGCTTCCCTTTCCACGGGGAGCCGCTGGTATCCCTGGAGCGGACCAAGGCCGTCAAGGGGGTTCCCAAGGAAATCGATGACGCGGCCCAGCAGTTCCTCACCCACCGGTGCGTCCAGCACCCGGCCGGTGCGTCGCGCCGTGCACCCCACCTGCAGGGCATCGCTCGTGCCCAGCATGACGACTCCCACTTCTTCCGGGTCCAGGTTGAAGGCAATGCCGAATACTCCGCCGGGGAAGCGGACCAGCTCGTTGGACCGCACGCCCGGAAGACCGGTGAGCCGGGCAATTCCGCCGTTCAGGTAGACAAGCGTTCCCGCGTCCTGCAGCCGCACCTCCGCACGCAGTTCGCCGAGAACCTGGGAAAAAACCCGTCTCGAATCGCTGAATACGGCTTCAACGTCCATACTGCCCCGCTTCCGGGAGGGATTCCATTCCGTGAACGGATTCTTTTTCCATCACGTCCCCCAGCCTCTCCTCAAGGCTTCCAAGATAATCATCCACGTTCCACGCAAGGGACTTGCCCCGTGCGAGTATCTCTACACCGCATACCAGCGAAGGCGCCACCTGGAAATGAAGGGAAGGAGCGTTCGCCAGGGTGCCCAGCGCCCTGCCGATGGCCTCCTTCGCCTCCGTACCCAATTCGAAGGCGCTTCTGACGACAATATCCCCGCTCGAGGCGCGAAAATATCCGGCCAGTTCCTCGCGTTTTCCGCTTTCCATCTCTCGAATGCGGCGTTCCAGACAGGCTGCCATTCTCTCCTCGAAGGTCGTGTCTGCCATATCCGTCACGATCTTCCGGGCTGCGGCGCAGACCTCTTCAGCGACGTGACGGCGCAGCAGGCGGAGAAAGGATTCCCGTTCACTGCGTAACGATTCCCGCCATTGTGTGCGGTTCCTGTCCACTTCTTCCCGAGCCTTTTCCAGAAGCTCCCTTCGCAGAGCCTCCGCATCCTCCCGCGCCTTGACGCGCATCTCCTCCACAGCCTCCGAAAACTGTCGCGTCAATGACTCGTACCGTAACCGTTCCTGTTCGGCCTCGGTGAGTTTCCGCTCCGCGGTATCGAATCTCGCGGCAATCTCCGCCTCCCTCCGGTCCATGGCCCGGATGACGGGTCCGTAGAGAAAACGCTTCAACAGCGCAACGAGTATCAGAAAGTTGATTATCTGGGCGATAACCGTAAACCAGTCAGGTCCCATCTTCCGTCCTCACGGGTGCTCGATGACATACTTCCAGAACGGGTTTGCGAAAACCAGGATCAACGCTACCACAAAGCAGTAAATTGCCATGGACTCGATCATGGCAAGCCCCACGAACAGAGTCCGGCTGATGGTGCCGGAGGCGTCGGGTTGCTGGGCAATGGCGCTGAGCGCCTGGGATACGGCCCGCGCCTCGCCGAGGGCCGGTCCGATGGAGCCGACGGCCATCGTGCCCCCGGCCACAACAATGGAAATCATTCCGATAAGACCGATGTTGTTCATAGTCATGGGCCTCCCTTTTTTTCTTTTTCTGTTTCCCCTTTTCCCCGTTTCTGCACGGATATTGCGGAAGCGATGTAGACCATGGCAAGAACGGAAAAGATGTATGCCTGGATGAGTCCGATGAGGAGTCCGAGGGCCTGCATGACGATGGGGAAAAACAGGGGAGCGATGCTGAGCAGTATCCCCACGATGATGCTGCCGCTCATGATGTTTCCATAGAGCCGCACGGCAAGGGCAAGGGTCCGCGAAAACTCGCCGATAATCTCGAACGGGGCCATGAAGACCGAAGGCTTCACATAGTGCCTCAGGTAGCCGAGCACCCCCTTCTGCAGAACCCCGTAAAACGGCACGGCAACAAACACGCAGACGGCAAGGGCCGCGGTGGTGGAGAGAGAGCCGGTGGGTGGCCTGAAGCCTGGGATGACCTCCAGGCTGTCCGAGACGGCGATAAACAGGAACAGGGTGCCGATAAAGGGGAGAAAGGGACCCGGCTCCTGTCGGCTGGTGGCGCGGATTTGCTCGTTCAGGAACGTCACAAGCGTTTCAAGCAGGTTCCGGCGGCGGGTCATTCCCCCATGCTCCACACTGCGTGTCACCAGCCACGAGCCGAGGGTGAGGACCGCCATGACTACCCAGGTAAAGACAATGGTGGCATTGAGCCTCACGAACCCCCACTGCCAGAGAACGGTGCTGTCGGGACTCAGTTCCATGTTATCCCCCGGTCCTTACGGAGGTTGGAAAGGGACAGCCCCTTTTCAAAGAGGGATTGTCCCCTTTTCGGGCGCCACCAGGCGGGTCAAGAAAAACCTGACCACAAGAAAACCGCACAGACATGCCAGCAGGCGCTCCCAACTCCCGTCCATCACAAGATACAACCCGCACAGCGTCACCAGCAGCCTGACGAGGAAACTGCCGAACATTCGTAGACCAGGACACCTGCTGCACGAGATTTTCCGCACCGTGAGCCACAATCCACCGAAGTAGAACAGGCCGAGAGCCAGTCCGGCCAATACCGAAACAAACAGCTGCACTAAACAGGAGTTCACGATTCACCCCACAACCGGCAGTTTAAGGCATCCC
>JAAZOO010000483.1 GCA_012797715.1 Geobacteraceae bacterium
CTCTCCCGGAGTTCGCTGAAGAAGCCGTACTGTCCCTGTCCCGCACTACGTTCGTCTACGACGCCTTCGACGAAGTTCTCCATCTCTCCCGTACCGTGCCGGCGGCGAAAAAGGTCCTTGAGTCGTGGGCCGCAGCTGAATGGTTCACCTCGCGGCCTCCGCTTCCCGAGACCCTCCGCGTGAGGATATTCAAGGTCGACGGCGAGATTAACACCGATGATTTATCTCCGGCCGGAGATGCCTGGAGCCGGCCGGACATCCCTCTCCATGCCCTTTCCATGGGCAGGGTTCGTTTTCCCGGAGGCATCGAGACCATTGCCGCTTTCCGCGCTGCGGGCGAGTGTGTGGCCTTCGCCGGTGACGTGGTCGGTACCGGGTCATCGAGAAAAGCTGCCTGCAACAGCCTCCTCTGGCATATCGGCGACGACATACCGTCGGTTCCCAATAAGCGGCGCGGCGGCGTGATACTCGGCGGTGCCATCGCGCCCATCTTTTTCAATACTGCCCAGGATTCAGGTGCCCTCCCCATCCGGTGCGACGTGTCCTCCCTGAAAAGCGGCGACCTGGTAACGATCAACACGGCACGGGGCGAGATTGTCGGCGAAAACGGCGCAATCCTTTCCACGTTTTCCTTGACTCCGCCTACCTTGGCCGACGAATACCGGGCCGGAGGGAGAATCCCCCTCATAATCGGCAGGGCACTGACCGCTCGGGCGAGAGCATCCCTGGGAATGGGCGCCTCCACCGTCTTCGTGGCCGTGAAGAACCCGCAACCGGAAGCGGGACAGCGCTACACCCTTGCGCAGAAGATAGTGGGTCGGGCGTGCGGAGTTCCGGGGGTCCTTCCGGGAACGGCCTGCGAGCCGCGCATGACAACGGTGGGTTCCCAGGACACAACCGGCCCCATGACCGCCGATGAGTTGAAGGAGCTCGCCTGCCTGCGGTTCCAGACGCCGTTGTTCATGCAGTCCTTCTGCCATACGGCCGCGTATCCGAAACCGTCCGATGTGCGGATGCACGCCTCGCTCCCCGATTTTGTCGCGGAACGGGGAGGTGTTGCGCTCCGGCCCGGCGACGGAGTGATCCACAACTGGCTGAACCGCCTGATCCTTCCGGATACGGTGGGCACGGGCGGGGATTCCCACACCCGATTTCCCATCGGCATCTCCTTTCCTGCGGGTTCCGGTCTTGTCGCTTTTGCCGGAGCACTGGGATTCATGCCCCTGGACATGCCCGAGAGCGTTCTGGTCCGGTTCTCCGGCGCCTTGAACACCGGCATTACGCTCCGCGACCTGGTGAATGCCATTCCTTTGGAGGCAATCCGCCGCGGACTGCTCACCGTGCCGAAGAAAAACAAGATTAACGTCTTCAACGGCAGGATTCTGGAGATGGAGGGACTTCCGCATCTTCCCGTCGAGGAGGCCTTCGAGCTTACAAACGCCGCGGCTGAACGGAGCGCTGCCGCGGCCTGCATCAGGCTTTCTGCGGAAACCGTTTCCGCCCATCTCCGTTCCTGTGCGAACCTCATGCAGCGGATGATTGCGGACGGGTACCGGGATGCCGATGCCCTGCGGAGCCGCATCAAGGCGGTGGAAGAGTGGCTGGAGAATCCGCAACTCCTTTCTGCGGACGAGGGCGCCGCATACGCCGCGGTTCTCACCATCGACCTTGCTTCCATCACCGAGCCGGTTGTCGCCTGCCCTAACGACCCGGACGACGTGCACATCCTCTCCGAGGTCGCCGGAACGCCGGTGCAGGACGTGTTCATCGGTTCCTGCATGACCAGCATCGGCCATTTCCGCGCCGTAGCAGAGATCTGGAAGGGAGCGAGGTTCAACCCGGACGTCCGCACCTGGATATGCCCCCCCACCCGCATGGATGCGGACCAGCTCCGCCAGGAAGGACTTTTCTCCATCTTCGGCGCGGTGGGCGCCCGTGTGGAGATCCCGGGATGTTCGCTCTGCATGGGCAACCAGGCCCGGGTGCCGGACAATGTGACGGTCTTTTCCACCTCCACCCGCAACTTCGACAACCGCATGGGCACCGGCGCCCGCATCTTCCTGGGTTCGGCGGAACTGGCGGCCGTGGTGTCCGTGCTGGGGAGAATTCCCACGAAGGATGAGTATCTGGCCATCTACCGTGACAGGATTGAACCGGAAAGGGAAGCCATCTACCGCCCCCTTCATTTCAGGGAACAGGCGGATTCATTGCCGTCATGATTGTTATGTCTCGATTTTTCACGAATGGGTGTGTGGCGCGGGCAAGAGGACGGTATGTCTGACCTTACCCCCATGATGCGCCAGTACCTGGAGATCAAATCCCAGTATCCCGATGCGGTTCTCTTTTTTCGTCTCGGCGATTTCTACGAGATGTTTCTGGAGGATGCGGTCAAGGCTTCCCGTATTCTCGATATTGCCCTGACATCGCGCAACAGGAACGCGGAGGGCGCAGACGTACCGCTCTGCGGCGTCCCCTGTCACTCCGCGACCCCGTATATTGCCAAGCTTATCGAAGCGGGCGAAAAGGTCGCCATCTGCGAACAGGTGGAAGACCCCAAGGCGGCCAAGGGTATTGTCAGGCGGGAGGTCGTCAGGGTCATCACGCCGGGGCTGGTGTTGGAAGGTGACACCCTGACCCCGAAGGAGAATAATTACCTCGTATCTATCTATTGTTCGAAGGACGAGAAATGGGGACTGTCGTACCTGGATGTGACGACCGGTGAATTCCGGGTGACGGAGGTGGCGGGGATCGATGCGCTCCTGGGAGAGATGGTCTGTCTCAACCCGCGGGAAATCGTGCTCCCCTCATCCCTCCGCGACAGCCGGGAGTTGCTGGCCCTGCATCCGGTGACCGAGGGGAAATCGGTTACATTCTTGGAAGAGTGGGTCTACGATCCAGACTATACCAGGCGTCGGCTGACCGGCCATTTCGGGGTTGCCTCTCCCGAGGCGCTGGGGTGCGGCGGCATGCGTTGGGGCATGCCGGCCGCATGCGCCATTCTCCACTACCTTGAGGAGACACAGAAGGGTTCCGTCAGTCATATCACACGGATTTCCGTCTATACCACGGCCGAGTACCTGGTGCTGGACGAGGCGACACGGAGAAATCTGGAACTGACAAGCACCTTGTCCGAAAACCGCAAGAAGGGTTCCCTGCTCGGCCTCCTGGACCGAACCGTCACGGCCATGGGGGGGAGAAAGCTTAGGCAGTGGATCAATTATCCCCTAGTATCTATCCAAAAAATAAAGGAACGGCAGGATGCTGTCCAGGAGCTGGTAGAAAACCCGGGCCTGCGCCGGGATATCGTTTCCCTCCTGTCGGGCATCCAGGACCTGGAGAGGCTGAACGGGAGAATCAGCATGGCGGGTGCCGTCGCAAAGGACCTGGCTGCGCTGAGAGAATCCCTGCTGCGGTTGCCTGCACTTCGGGAGGCGCTGGCAGGCACCCGCTCGTTTCTCCTGCAGGACATACTGCATGGTGCGGATCCCCTGGAAGACATCGTTGACCTCCTGACGCGAGGAATCGTGGAAAATCCGCCTTTCCTGCTCCGCGATGGTGGCATCATTGCCGACGGATACAACCCTGAGCTGGACGAACTGCGTTCCGTGAGCCGGGAAGGAAAGGGGTTCATCGCGCGCCTTGAGGCCAGGGAAAAGGCCCGCACCGGGATTCATTCACTGAAGATCCGTTA
>JAAZOO010000484.1 GCA_012797715.1 Geobacteraceae bacterium
CCATCACTCCCCCCATGAGGTCGGCAAGATCGGCCCGGACCAGGCGGAATCTCTCTCCCGGGGGAAGTCCTCGCGACCGTCCCCAGAGGGCGCCGGCAAGCACAAAGCCTCCCTGGCCGGCCATAAGGATGGCAGGGATCTCCACCACTCCGTGGGGAAGGAGCCAGCCCAGAAGAAAGGCGGCCTTGCCGGCCGCGAGATAATCGAAGACCACCGCACCGAGGATCGCACCGTTGTAGAAAAGAATGAGGAGCGTCCCGACGCCGAAGGTGAGCCCGAGGGCCAGGCAGGAGACGGCAACACGGGTGTTGTGCATCATGAGGTAGCCGGAAAAGGAGAGCGATCCCCGGACACGGCCTTCATTTCCCATCTTCTCTTCCCGGGCCACCCTTTCCGCCGGGCTCCCGTGGAGGTGCTCGAAGGGGAGGAGTATTTCCCTGTCCGAGCGGTCCAGGTGGAGGGCAACGGCTCCGAACGCGCCGCCGACGAGCGTCACGGCAGCTGCGAGGGCAAAGGCCCCTACATGGCGGCGGAAAGCGGCGGGAAAGGTCCTGAAAAACCAGGTGGTCGGTGAAAAAACTCTCCTGAGCCTCCGCGGCTCGTGAATTTCTTTGCACGCCCGGGCCACCAGTGCGTCAAGGTAGGCACGAAGCTCCGGATGGGCGGCGAAACCTTCTATCCGCGCACGATCGCCGGCCGTACGCCGGTACAGGTAATGGAAGCGCCGCACTCCGGCGCTGTCCATGGGGTACGCCCCATCGCGGTCCATCCTGTCCAGGACGGCCTCCAGCTCCTTCCAGCAGGGGGTCCCCCCGGCAATGAAACGATCCATGTCCGCAATCACAGTATCTGTCTCCGCTTGACATTCAGGTATCGTGTCACGACGTTCGGGGAGAATTGTTCCCGGTCCGACAGGTACATATCCACCCCCCGGTGCTTCAGGGTCTCCCGCGTGCGACACAGGTCGTGCCAGACGAAATGCCCGGCGAGCCTCCGGTACACGTCATCGGCCGTATCCGCGCCGCTCTCGGAAAACAACGGCGAAGCGAAGGCGGGCCGTATCGCATGCACCTGCACCACGTGGCGCCGGCTCAGGACAGGGAGCGAGCGGATGAAATCCTCGGCAAGGGCCGCTTCGTCCAGGCTCGTGAGAAACAGGAGGAGCGCCCTGCGCCGGAGCCGGGTAGCGAGAAAGGAGGCGGCCTCCTGGAAGTCAGGCGCAACCGGCGAAGGCTGCAGGAGTGACAGGGCCTCGCGGCAGACGCCGAAATGGGACGTGCCGCTCATTGCCCGAAGAAAGGTGAACGGCTTGTCGCTGAAGGCCATGACGCCGAACCGGTCTCCCTGCCGCCGGGCTGTCTCGGCCAGGAGGAGACTCGCGGAAACGCAGATATCGAGTGAGGTTCCCCCCGGCCCGCCTGCCCGTGCCGGATCGTCCCGGCGCGCGCTCAGCCGCGAAGCGTCGATAATACAGTAGATCTCCTGGGCGCGCTCGATGCGGAATTCCCTGGTGACGGCACGCCCCCTCCTGGCAGTGGCTTTCCAGTGGATATCGCCCGGACTGTCTCCCGGCAGGTAGTTTCTCAGCATCTCGAATTCACGGCCCGGTCCTGTCTGCCGATGCGGCCGCATCCGCACACGGGTGCAGTGCGCCTGCAGCGCAGAGAGCCTTTTCCGCTCCTCCTGAAGCCCCGGGTAGACATGGAGAACCGCTCCAGCTGCCACCTCCCTGTGGCCGAACCAGAGACCGAGGGGGGAGGAAACGCGGACCGGACACCGGTCGATGGCGTACACCCCGCGCCGGTATCCGGTCAGCGGCCAGGAAACCTGGAGCCGGTCCTCTCCTCGCGGGAGGTGAACCGCGGCGGTTTTCATCGGGGATGCAACACCGGCGGGGAGCGCCATTCCCACCTGGATGGAGAGGGGGCGCCCCTTGGAGTCCGCTATGCGGATAACCAGGACACCCTCGCGATTCTGTGTCAGATTGAGGCGCTCCGGGAACGAAACGGTGATTCCCCTCGCCATCGTCGCCAAAACGCCTGCGTCCGCGACGGCAACACAGCAGAAGAGGAGCAGCGTCCACCAGTAAACCTCCATCCCCGCCGGAAGACAGAGAGGGGCGAGCGAGGCCGGAACAACCGTCAGGGCAAAGGCAAGGAGCATTCTGCCGGAGGGGACAGTCACCGGGGCACCGGGATATCGCAAAGAATCGAGTCAATGACCTCCTCGGCGGTCACTCCCTCGATCTCGTACTCGGGCTGGAGGATGATACGATGCCCCAGCACCGGAACAGCCATGCGCCGCACGTCGTCGGGGATGGCG
>JAAZOO010000485.1 GCA_012797715.1 Geobacteraceae bacterium
AGTCATTTATTCTGGTTTTTATGGCGATGCAGCGATAACACTGCCGGTAGGAAATGTTTCTCTTGATGCAAAGCGCCTTGTAGAAGCAACAGAAGGATCATTGTATTATGCGATCCAAGAAGCGGTGCCAGGAAATCGAATATCTAATATTTCGCATGCAGTTCAGTCATACGTTGAGAAGCGCGGTTTCTCTGTTGTAAGAGATTTTGTAGGTCACGGAATTGGTAGGAATCTTCATGAGAGTCCTCAGGTGCCAAATTTTGGTGCTCCAGGAAGAGGTGTCGTTTTGAAGCCAGGTATGGTACTGGCTATCGAGCCAATGATAAATCAAAAAAGTTCAGAAGTAAAAATATTGGATGATGGATGGACTGCAGTGACTATTGATGGTTCGCTCTCAGCTCATTTTGAACATACAGTTGCGATACTTGAAGATGGTCCAGAAATATTAACCAAGCTGATTTAATAAAATAAAATCAAACAATCAATACTGAAAGGGTGTGTAATGAAAGTCAGGGCGTCTGTAAAAAAAATATGTGACAAGTGTAAAATCATACGCAGGAAGCGTACCGTCAGGATTATTTGCGACATTCCGAAGCATTCACAGAGACAGGGATAAAAGTCATTTGAGGAGGAGTGGGCATTGGCACGAATATCAGGTATTGATTTACCAAAAAATAAAAGGATAGAAATAGCTTTAACCTATGTTTATGGTATAGGAAGATCCACTGCAAAAAAAATTCTTTTAGAATCTGGTGTTGATAGTAACACAAAGACGGATCAGCTTTCTGAGCCAGAGATTACAAGCATAAGAGATTATATAGATAAGAATATTAAAGTTGAAGGTGATTTGAGGCGAGAAATATCAATGAACATAAAACGTCTCATGGACCTCGGCTGTTATAAAGGCCTTCGACATAGAAAAGGTTTGCCTGTTAACGGCCAGAGAACGAAAACCAATGCAAGAACTAGAAAAGGACCGGCAAGAACAGTTGCTGGAAAGAAGAAATAGTAAATTTTCGGAGGAATAATGGCTAATCCTGCGCGTAAGATTGTTAGGAAGAAAAAAGAGAAGAAACATATACCTAATGGCGTTGCTCATATACAGGCAACGTTCAATAATACAATGATAACGATATCGGATCCTAATGGTAATGTTTTGGCATGGTCAAGCTCCGGAAGTAAAGGTTTTAAGGGGTCAAGAAAAAGCACTCCTTTTGCTGCACAAATTGCAGCAGAAGAAGCTGCGAAAAAAGCTCAAGAGCACGGAGTCAAGAATATTGAGGTTTATGTCAAGGGTCCAGGTTCTGGAAGAGAATCGGCGTTACGTGCTCTTCAATCTGCTGGTTTTTCTATTAATTTTATAAAAGATGTGACGCCAATTCCACATAATGGCTGTAGGCCACCGAAAAGAAGAAGAGTTTAACCTTTTTATAAGGAGGAAAGATAATTGGCAAGATATATCGGCCCTAGCTGCCGCTTATGCAGAAGAGAAAATGTCGAGTTATTTCTGAAGGGTGAACGCTGTTTTACCGACAAGTGTGCAATTAAGCGACGAAATTATGCGCCTGGCCAGCATGGTCAATCACGCGTAAAGGTATCACCCTATGGTATACAGTTAAGAGAAAAGCAGAAAGTACGTAGAATCTATGGAATCCTCGAGAAGCAATTTAGGGGCTATTTCGAGAAGGCTGACAAGATGAAAGGCGTTACTGGTGAAAATCTGCTTTTTTTGCTCGAAAAAAGATTAGATAATATAGTGTATCGGTTGGGATTTGCAACTTCACGAACTCAGGCACGAATGATAGTTCGTCAAGGACATATTGAAGTTAATGGAAGAAGGGTCGATATTCCGTCGTTTCAGGTAAAAGTTGGTGATGTGGTCTCGTTAAAAGAGAAAAGTAGATCTATTCAAACAATTTTAGACTCTTTAGAAGCTGTTGTTAGGAGAGGTATTCCACAATGGCTTGAGCTAGACAAAGATGGCTTCTGTGGAAAAGTTAAAACTCATGTCACAAGAGACGACATAACAACTCCAATCCAGGAACAACTAATTGTTGAATTGTACTCAAAGTAATATAGTGATTGTACCTGTCCTGGGAGGAATTTAGATGCATAAAAATTGGCGCGACCTGATAAAACCGAAGAAGGTGCAGGTTGAAAATGAAACTCTAACTCAAACATATGGCAAATTTACTGCTGAGCCTTTTGAGCGCGGATTTGGGACTACATTAGGTAATTCTTTAAGACGTGTGTTATTGTCATCTCTACAAGGTGCTGCTATCTGTTCTGTAAGGATTAAGGGTGTTTTACACGAGTTCTCTGCGATACCAGGTGTCACAGAAGATGCAACAGACATCGTATTAAACTTAAAAGGCGTTCGATTAAAGCTTCACGGTTCAGAGAGTCGAATTATACGTATTCTTCATAAGGGAGAAGGTACTGTTAAGGCTGGCAATATTATTGCCGATCCGAATGTAGAAATATTGAATCCCGATCATCATATTGCTACATGTTCAAGTGATGCAAATCTTGAGATGGAGATGGTTGTAAAACATGGAAAAGGTTATATACCAGCAGATAGAAATAGGGACGAAAAATCCCCTGTTGGTACTATCCCAATTGATTCAATTTTCTCCCCAATTCAAAAAGTAAATTTCAGTGTTTATAATGCACGCGTCGGACAGATGACGGACTATGACAAGTTAACACTAGAGTTATGGACCGATGGGAGTATTAAGCCAGAGGATGCTTTGGCGTTTGCTGCAAAAATACTTAAGGATCAATTGAGTATATTTATTAATTTTGACGAAGATGCAGAAGAAATAGAAGATTTCCAGGTTGAAGAGGATAAAGATAGAATTAACGAAAATCTCTATCGTTCTGTTGATGAGCTTGAATTATCCGTTCGTTCGGCTAACTGTCTAAAAAATGCAGGAATTAAATTGATAGGTGAGCTTGTATCTCGCACTGAAGCTGAAATGCTAAAGACGCAAAATTTTGGAAGAAAGTCATTGAATGAGATTAAAGACGTTCTTGCAGATATGGGGCTTACACTAGGAATGAATTTGGAAGACTTTCCTGATCCAGAAATAATGCGAAGAATACGCGGTGAAGCTCAGGAAGAAGATTAGTCGATAGCATTGTTTGAAAGGAAATATAAAAATGCGTCATAATAAAGCAGGAAGAAGATTAGGAAGGACGACTAGCCACAGAATAGCTATGTTTCGTAATATGGTTACATCATTTTTGACCAATGAAAAAATTATCACGACTGATGCTAAAGCTAAGGAGTTGAGACCAATTGCAGAGAAAATAATTACACTCGGCAAACGAGGTGATCTTCACGCTATCAGACAAGCATCTTCTTTCATCCGTGATAAAAAAACTGTTAATAAATTGTTTACAAATATTGCACCTAGATATACTGAAAGAGCGGGTGGTTATACTAGAATAGTAAAGATTGGTGTCCGTGCCGGTGATGCTGCACCTCTTTCTTTGATTGAACTAGTATAAAACAAGATAATCTCGATTATTAAGTTCATTATTGAAATCAGTGATTATTTTGTTGAAATTTGAAAAAATAACTGCTATGTAATATACGTGCCGAAGTGGCGGAATTGGTAGACGCGCAAGATTCAGGATCTTGTGAGGGTTTCCTCGTGCTGGTTCGATTCCAGTCTTCGGCACCAAGTAAATCATTTACTTTAAATAATAGAATATAATAAGGCCTTCTAAATTTACGCTATTAAAGGGTGAATGTGAAGGCCTTTTATATTTCGTTTTCGAGTTAGTTCTTCAATAGCCGATACAAAATATTTTACTGCTTTCAGCTCTTAGAAACGTAGTACTAAATATCGCTTTGTCTAGCCGCGTCTTTCGCCATTCCTGGCTTACAGAACGACGGAAAGATATACATGCACATTCTTTTCGTTACTATCCATGCTTACCGTTCTCCGCAGGCAGTTCCGCTGGCCGCTGCGTGCCTGAAGGCAGCCCTCGACTCCCGTCTCTTGACTTCACACAAGCTTGAGGTGAATTTTACCGATTTTTTTTCCGGTGATTCTCCAGACGACATCTTGCATCTCATACTCAAATCCGAAACGGATTTGGTGGGCTTTCCCCTGTATGTCTGGAATCGTTCCGAATGTTGCTCCCTTGTCCGGAGGCTCCGCCGTGAGAAGCCTTCCATGTTCGTGATTGCAGGTGGTCCCGAAGCCACGGCCGATCCCGCAGGTGTGTTGGCGGAGGCGCCTTTTGATTTTGTGGTAGTGGGAGAGGGAGAGGTCACGCTGTGCGAAGCCATTGAACGCCTGATTGCAGGTGCCTCAGTCGGCGCCCTGCCCGGAATTGCCCGGCGACGGGGCGACGGGATTGATCTGGTGAAAAGATCTCCACTTCCCGATCCCGGTTCCTTTCCCTCACCATACCTCTCGGGTGTCCTCGATCGGTACATTCCAAACGGTGTTCTCTGGCAATTATCGCGGGGCTGCTCTTTCGGTTGTGAATTCTGCTTCGACGGCATGGGCGATCGGTCCGTGCGCCGATATCCTCTGGAGCGGGTGGAGATGGAACTGGACTACCTTATCCGACACGGAGCGAGTCAGGTTGTCGTTCTCGACTCCACCTTCAACCAGGATAGGAACCGAGCCCGGACGACCCTGCGGATGATCCGGCAAAAGGCTTCACGGGTCCATTTTCACTTTGAGGCACGCTGCGAACTTCTGGATGCGGAGCAGGCGAGGCTCTTTCGTGAAATTACGTGTTCATTGCAGATAGGGCTTCAGACCGCCGATGCCGCGGTGGCCCGGTCGGTTGGTCGCTCGCTGAACCGCCGTGCTTTCGCGGAAAAGATCAAGATGCTGAATCGGGAAGGCGTTGCTTTCGGCTTCGACCTTATCTATGGACTTCCCGGAGACAATATTTCCCGTTTCAAGGAGTCGCTGGATTTTGCGCTCCGTCTCTATCCAAACGGACTCGATATCTTTCCCCTCTCGATCCTGCCCGGAACCATCCTGTCATCCCACGCAGGAGAACGGGCTCTTCGCCACCTGGAACACCCTCCCTATACAATCCTAGAATCGCCGACCTTCCCGGTCGGCCATATGGCAGTTGCACGGCGTCTTGCGGCTGCATGCAACCTATTCTACAGCAGGGGGAAGGCTGTAGCCTGGTTCAACGGCATCGTTGCGGCTCTCCGTATGTCGCCCTCTGCATTCTTGGATGCATTCGGCGTCTGGCTGGAGAAAAGAACGGGAAGGGAGTTTTCGGAGGAGAATTTCAGCGACGAAGAGATATGGGTGCTTCAGCGAGAATTTCTGTCAGCGGTTTTTGTGCAACGGAAGGTGAAAAGGCTTCTGGCCGCGGCACTTGACGTTGTGGACTACCATTACCATTACGGATGCGCGGTGGTTTCCGTTCCGCCCATTCTCCCTTCTCGGAGGGAGCTAACCCGCGTCAATGTTCTGCAGCGGCCTCTCTCGCTTCCCGGTTCGACTCGGCTGGCGAGGTTCCACTACGAGATTCAGGAGTTGCTGGAAAGCGGTGAGCCTGACTTGGCACGCATCAATGCCTCGCTCCGGCCAGTCGGATCGTTTGCCGCCATCTATCCACGCAAGGGAGAGATTGTAACAGAAGCCCTTGCCGAGCCCTACTACCGTCTCCTGCAAGGTCTCGATGGGGTGAAGCCTGCAAGCAAAATTGCCGCGCGCCTTGGAATGTCAAGACAGGATGCGCGCGAGTTCCTTGCCTTTGCGGCTGAGGAAGGGATTGTGGTCTTCCGGTGATCCCTTTCGCCGATGCCACTGAAATCCGCATCGGCTATGTGAAGACGTAATTTTTCGGCACCACGGTAATGCCGTCCGAGACCTTAAACCCTCGCGCTTCATCCTCCTCCTGAGAAAAGCCGATGCGGGTATGTGGCGGGATGTTCACATATTTGTCGATAATTGCCTTTCTCACCTGCGCGCCTTCCCCGATTGTCACACCCGCGAAAACAACACTTTCCCGGACCATGGCCCCTTTTTCAACGCGCACCCGCTTACTGAGTATCGACTTGATTATTTCGGACCTGGTCACGATGCATCCGCCGCTGATGATGGCATTGTCCACCAGGGTCTGATTCAGTACCCATTTTGCCGGGGGGGTGAAGTCGGGAGACGTTTTGATGGGCCACAGGTCATTGTACAGGTTCAGTTCCGGCTTGACGTTCACCAGGTCCATGTTCGCTTCCCAGTAAGATCTGATGGTCCCTACATCCCTCCAGTAGACCTGGTCTTCGCCGGGAACCCTGTTGTCTGCGAAATCGTAGGCATACATGCGGAGGCCCTTTTTCAGCATCAATGGAATGACATCCTTTCCAAAATCGTGGGTTGACCATTCATTTTTTGCATCTTCATGCAGCATCTCGATCAGGACGGGAATTTCCGCTAGGTAGTTTCCCATGGAGGTCAGACAGAAGCCCGGTTTTCCCGGAATCTCCTTTGGCTGTTTCGGCTTTTCCTCGAACCCGATGATCCTGTTCCTTTCATCAACCTCCAGAATCCCGAACCGTCCCGCATCTTCAGACTTCACTATCATGGACGAAATCGTGAAGTCGGCACCTTTCTCCAGGTGGTAACGATCCAGTTGGCTCACGTCCATTTTGAAGACATGGTCACCGGAAAATATGGCCACCCGCCGGTACCCGGGATTGTCATCGAAAATATTCAGATTCTGGTATACCGCGTCTGCGGTGCTCTTGTACCACTCTTCGCTTACCCTCTTCTGGGCAGGTATGGACTGGACGAAAATATTATATACGGGAGCAGAAGGCCAGAGGCTGCTTATGTGATTAATCAGCGGCTGGGAAAGCGTCTGCACGAGAATCTTCACATTATGGATACCGGAATTTATGAAATTATTGACGACAAAGTCGGCAATCCGGTACTTCCCGCCGAACGGAACCGCGGGTTTGGCCCGCACCCGTGTCAACGGTTTCAGACGTTCGCCGGCACCCCCGGCAAGAATTATTCCCAGCAGTTCTCTCATGGCATCCTCCATGCGATTTGATTTTCATCCCGCATTCAATGTGCTCGATCCGTTTATTTGAGAGTGTAGCATGATTATTCGTCGTCCGCACATCTTTGACTTTACATCAGTATATGATACTAATGAATACATTTGACATCACGGGAAAACCGTGCTACCTCGGTGAAGACTCCCTCGGAAGGGGGGGAAAGAGGAGTGACTGATTGCCGAATAGGGTAACGTATTTCATTCTACCTTTTGGAGGGGAAGAGATGAAAAAGGCAAGAGTTTTCATTCTGTTCGCAGTGGTGCTCTCGTTTGTTCTCGTGCCGTTCTTTTCCGGAACGTCGGCCGCTCAGGAGGATCCGGGTTTGCAGAAACTGCTCCTCCGCTTGAAACCTGCCGTGGCGCTCATTTTCAGCAACTGTATGGCGCAGGTATCGGTGGAGACGCCGGAAGGCCGCAAGACCCTGGAGCCCGATCCCATGACATCCGGGGGGACTGGTTTCATCGTCAGTCCGGATGGGTTCCTGGTAACGAACGGCCACGTTGTCGAGATGTACCATGAGTCCAATGAAAAAAAGCTCCAGGAGCAGTTCTTCGTCAGTGCGCTGCTCAAGTATTTTGTTCCCAGGGATGACGGGAAGGGACGGCAGTTGACCGATCAGGAGCGGCAGGTAATCCTGATCAAGCTCTACCAGAAACTCCGTCCCTCCGCCAAGATCGTTATTAAGAAAGACCTCTACGCAATACTATCCAACGGAGAATCCTATGCGGCCGAGATCAAGGAATTCAGTCCCCCCATAAGCTCCATGCCCGGAAAGATTTCCGTTCCCGGTGCCGACGAGAAGGTGGAAACGGGCAAAGATGTTGCCGTCCTTAAGATCGAGGGGAGGGGGTTACCGGTAGTACGTCTGGGGGATTCAGGCAGCCTTCAACTGGGCGAGCCGGTCTACGTCATCGGCTATCCCGGCGTGGTGGTGTCTCACGAGTACCTGAGCAAGAAGACGGTCCTTGATTCCACTGTCACCAGCGGACATGTGTCAGGTTCGAAACTGGATGTGAAGGGAACTCCCGTGATCCAGACCGATGCCGCGCTCACGTGGGGCAACAGCGGCGGCCCTGCTTTCAATTCCAGGGGTGAGGTCATCGGCATTGCCACGTTTATCAGTATCTCTCAGGCCCAGGGTGCTCCTCAGGCCATACAAGGCTTTAACTTCCTGGTCCCTGTCAACACCGCGAAGGAATTCGTCCGGGCATCGGGGGCTGACTTGAGCGCGGAAAGCCTGTTCAACAAGCTGTGGAGCGAGGCCCTTGATCTGTACTCCATACCCGATTACGCAAAGGCGTTGAATAAGATTGACGAGGTAAACCGCCTGATGCCGAACCAGCCCGATGTGAGAAAACTTCAGATTTCCGCCCAGGAGAAGCTCTCATCCGGTACATCCGGCGGTTTTCCCCTCGTGCCGGTCCTTATCGCCCTGCTGGGAGCAGGCATCGTCGGGGTAATCGTTTTTGTTGTGCTGAAGCGGGGAAAGGGTGAGAAGAGTGTGGCTGCGGCGCCGTCTCCTTCTCCGCAGCAGACACGGGCCGCAGCTGTGCCGGGGGTGTTGATCTGCACAGAGGGGCCGCTGGAGGGTCGTTCGTTTCCTCTGATGCCGACGGGCGTGTCGATAGGGAGAGACCCGGAAAAGAACCGGATAGTGGTTGATAATGACGGCGTTTCCCGCGAACACGCTTGGGTCGGTATGGAAGGCGGAAAAATTGTGGTCAAGGACCTGAATTCCCTGAACGGGACCTATCTGAATTCCACGAATACGGACAGGATCAAGAGTGAAACCCTGAAGGACGGCGACCTCATCATCATCGGTAAGGGGAGGTTCGCCGTCTTCAGTTACAAGGCAGGGTAGAAGGAGCAGCATGATCGGCAGAGAGATAGGCCCGTATCGCATTACCGAAAGGATTGGCCAGGGTGGTATGGGTATCGTCTACAAAGGGTTGCATGTCAAGCTTGAACAGGAGGTCGCAATCAAGGTCCTGGCACAGGAGCTGTCCCAGGATCCTTCCATGCGCGAGCGCTTTATAAAGGAAGCGAAGATTCAGGCAAAGATATCTCATCCCAATGTGGTGAATGTATTCAATTACATTGAAGATGGGAGCAACCTCTTTCTAGTCATGGAATACATTCCCGGCGAGACCCTGGACGCCCGCCTCAAGCGCATGGGGCGCTGTCCCGATGCCGTCACTATCTGTATCAGCGTTCTGTCAGCCCTTGAATTCATGCACAATCGTGGAATCATCCACCGCGACATCAAGCCGGGAAACATCATGTTTCTGGAAGACGGAACAGTCAAGGTGATGGATTTCGGCATTGCCAAGATTGCGGGTGAACGGGGACAGACCAGGACCGGCATGAGGCTCGGAACCCTCTGGTACATGTCCCCCGAGCAGATTGTGGGCGAGGAGGCGACCGTTGCGTCCGATCTCTATTCGGTCGGTGTCACCCTCTACCAGATGGTCACCGGGAGAATCCCTTTCGGCGGCGATTCGGAATATAAAGTCATGAAGGCCCACTTAGAGGAACGACCAGTTCCTCCCTGGGAGATCCAGGGAGATGTCTCCCGGGAGATAGGGCGAATCATTCTCAAGGCCCTTGCTAAGGACAAAAAGGATCGCTACCAGTGTGCGCGTGACTTTGCCGCAGACCTCAGGGCCGCAGTCGCTGTTCCGGTACCCGGGGATGTTCCGGTACCACTCTCCGTGCAGAAGAAGTTCGACCTTTCCCTACTAACGGCAGCGGTTTCCCGGCTAGACCGGAGGATCGTTCTGATCATCGTGCTCTGCGTGGGAGTACTTCTCCTCGGTATCGGCCTCTATCTGGTCGTGCATAAGAAAAAGGAGCCCGTTTTTCCCGTGACGAGAACGCAACCTTCGATGCCGGCTTCGGCGCCGATTCATGAACCGGTCCAGCAGGTGGAAACGGCCCCGCCTCCCGCATCCGTCGAATCGCTGCAGAAAACGATCGAGACGCCAAAGCCTGCGCCGGCGAGGAAGAAGGAGCGGATCATCGCCAAAAAAAAAACCGGCGCTACCCGGAAGGAATCTCCATCAAGGAAGCCTGATAAAGAGCCGCGGGAAGTGGATGAATGGAAAATTTCAAAATGAGACGATTTCTGTTGGTTACGATCCTGCTGCTTGCTGCTTGCGGAGCTTTTCTCCCTGTGGGGTGCGCGAAATTCAAGCCTATCCTGGCTGATATTAAGGGTTCCTTCAAAGGCGGCGGAGAACAGCCGCTCTCGACCCTCGAACAGACGCGTCAGCGCTACTCGTGCGGGAGGGAGGATACCCGTTTTTACGTGGAGAAATCCGATATTTCGCCGTCGCAGGTGGAACCGGGCGACAAGATACAGCATGTGGTGCAGTATGCGCTGTGCGCTCCATCGGAGGCCGTTTCCGTCCAAGGGACCATTACCCGGAAAATCAAATTCAGGGGAAAAGAACGTAAAACAATCTCCGATGCCGAGGTGGAGACCTTCAAGGCGGGCACCTGGTCCGTCACCGCATTCATCGAAGTCCCCAAAAACGCGCCGGAGGGTTCCTACACCCTGGAAACGGTCATCCGGTGTCAGGATACGGTGATAACACGAAGCGTCAGCTTTACCGTTCGAGAGGACTGAACAAGTGGGAGGTGAGCGTATGAAATGCAGAACCTGCGGCGCGGAAATTTCTGAGGGAAGCGAATGCTGCTCCTGTTGCGGCGCCGCCGTCTCCTCCGTTGCCGGAGACACGAAACTGTACGGGGCACCGGGGACATCGGGAGATACCAGGGCTATTGGCGCCATGGGGGTCACCAGGATCTACCAAGAGAAGGATATGGGGAAAACCGTAGTCTACAAGCCCCGGGAAAAGAAGAAGCCTATCTTTGGGTGGTTGGTGGTAACCGAAGGCCCGGACGCCTGGGAGGAGTTCAGGCTTGACGACGAGGACGGGCAGAACTTTCTGGGGACAGGGGAAGGTTGCACATTGAGGCTCCAGGATGAAAAAGTGGAGAGGATGCATGCGAGCGTCCGTCTCAAGGGAGGCACACTGACCGTTACCGACCTGGATACCGTTTCCGGAACCTTTGTCAATGACGAGGCCGTGACCAGGGTAGAGTTGCGGGATGGAGATACGGTCAGGGCCGGCGACACTGTCCTGAGATTCCGTAAATGCTGAATGCCCCCATGACCCTTGTTGACTGGTATGCCTCGAGCGACAGGGGATTGGTCCGGGAGGAGAATGAGGATTCCCTGCTGCTGGTCGTTCCCGAAGATCCGGCTGTTGCAGGGGGCAAGGGGATACTCGCGGTCGTGGCGGATGGCGTTGGCGGCAGTGTGGGGGGGAAGATCGCGAGCAGTACTGCGGTTGAGCGTGTGCGAGAAACCTATTTTTCTTCGGAACGGGGATTCATTCCCGCCCTTGTTGAATCGATGCGGGCGGCGGACCGGGAAATTGTGGAGAAGGCGTCCCGGGAGCCGTCATGCCGTGGCATGGCCACGACCTGCACGGCTTTCGTTGTTCACGGGTATGACGGGTACCTGTGCCACGTGGGCGACAGCAGGGCATACCTTTTCAGGGACGGGGTCCTTCGTCGGATTACGGAGGATCACACGCTGGTCGGCAGGCTCCTTGCGGATGGGCTGATAACCGCAGAGGCGGCGGCACGCCATCCGCAGAAAAATGTTATCGTGCAGGCGCTCGGCAGCGGTCAGGATCCGGCTCCGGACACCTTTCACGTTAACCTGGAGAATGACGACGTTATCCTGCTGTGCAGCGACGGTCTTCATGGGTTCGTGTCAGACGAGTATATCGCATCACGGCTCTCCTGCCTCCCGGTCCGCGAAGCGGGTGATTCGCTCATGGAGCGCGCCAAGGAGATGGGTGGCGCCGATAATATCACCGTTATCATTCTCAGGCTTGCTGGAAAGGATCCATCCGGGGGCCGAGGAAGTGAGCCCTGCACTGAACCGTCATCCTTTGCGCGGAAACGGACGAGAAATGCGCTTGTCTGTGCGGTTCTGGCCGCTCTTCTCTGCGGATGTTTCTTCTTTTTGTGGACCTGCCGCGAGTTCGGGGAGAAGGTGCCGCCGAACTTGGGGGATGTTATTCGCATAACCAAGTAACTGGATGTGATCCAGGGGCGGAGCCTATTCCTTCTCCCGGTCCGACGAGGGCGGAATACTCCGATTTGCCTGGTAATACTCTCTGCACCTCATCATCAGGAGGGATACGTGATGGAAACCCGGATATCTCATGCGCACGCTACGGTCATGGTGGTTGATGACGAGGCCTTTTTCAGGAAACTGCTTCGCGATATTCTCCAGAGGGCCGGATATACGGTAATCGCGGAAGCGGCAGATGGGAAGGCGGCTGTCGATGCGTTCAGTCTTCACCGGCCGGACATTACGCTGATAGATATCTATATGCCGGAAAAGAACGGCATGGAAGCCACAAAGGAGATTCTCTCCATTGACAGGTCAGCGAAGGTTGTGATCTGCAGCGCACTGGGGTGCGATGAGGATGTTGAGTTTTCGTTGCAGGTTGGGGCCAGGGCGGTCATCCAGAAACCGTTCATCGAAAGCGAAGTGCTGGACACGATCGCACAGGTTCTGTCTGGAAAATAACCGTCGTGGCGGGAATCGGTATGAACGTGGCCGGGGGGTGCGACGGCTCAGGGCGCGGAGCGGGAAAACAGGGGGCGGACCGTGCGATCTGCCCCCTTTCCGTATCAAATAATCCTTCCATTCCGGCGGTTCGCTTCGTTTCCACGGTATTCCACGGTCACCGGCTTTGAAGTCCTTGATGAACCCCATTTTCTGATCCGTGAAGCGCCGCTGGATGCGCCTCTTCCGCTACCCTTTTCAGAAGGGCGTGAACCGGAACAGCCGTCGCTTTTTCCGCTTCCCCAGGAAGTGCGGCGCCCCGGTCTTCTTGGCGAGGTGCGCAGTTCTCGGGTCGGTTCCAGTCCGGGTATTATGTGCTGCGGCAGTGCTTGGCCGATAAAGCGCTCGATCCTCTCCAAGTGGTTCCGGTCGTCGGCTGATGCAAGGGAAATGGCAATACCCGATGCGCCTGCGCGGCCGGTCCTTCCGATGCGGTGGACATAGTCTTCGGCAAATCTGGGAAGGTCGTAGTTGATGACGTGGCTAATACCGGTCACATCCAATCCGCGGGCTGCAACGTCGGTGGCCACAAGAAGCCTGACCTTGCCCCGGCGCATGTCAGCGATGGTGCGGTTGCGGGCGCCTTGATTCATGTCACCGTGCAACGCCGCAGCCCTGTGCCCCTGCTGGTGAAGTTCGCGTGCGAGGGCATCGGCATCCCTTTTTGTGGCAGAAAAGATGATTGCCTTGGTGAGGGCCGCATCGGAGATGAAATGGCGGAGCAGCCGGTTTTTGTGCTCACGGTCGTCCACTATGTGGAGCCGCTGTTCGATCGTATCGAGGGTAGCCTTGCCGGGGGCAATCGAGATCCTCTCCGGATTCTTGAGCAAGCGCTGTGCAAGGCGAGACATGGTCGCGTCGAGAGTGGCGGTGAACATGAGCGTCTGCCGGGTTTCCGGCGCGGCCGCTGCAACGGTGTCCACATCCTCCGTGAAGCCCATGTCCATCATGCGATCCGCCTCGTCGAGAATCAGCATTTCCAGCCTGCCAAGGTTGATGCGCCGGTTCTGCAGATGGTCAATCAACCGGCCCGGTGTTGCGATAACGATGTCCACGGGCTGGGACAGCAAACGGAGCTGCTCCCGGTACGGCATCCCGCCGAGGATCGTGCAGCTTC
>JAAZOO010000486.1 GCA_012797715.1 Geobacteraceae bacterium
GGGCTCCATCATGGGCTCCGGCGGGCTGGTCATCATGAACGATCGGAGCTGCATGGTGGACGTGGCGCGGTTTTTCATGGATTTCTGCCGGGACGAGAGCTGCGGCAAGTGCATCCCCTGCCGGGTCGGGACCTCCCAGATGCTGCGTATTCTGGAGCGGATCTGCAGCGGGAGCGCCGTCATGGAGGACCTGGATACGCTCCAGGAACTTGCCGTCATGGTCCAGGACACGAGCCTGTGCGGTCTGGGTTTTACCTCGCCCAACCCGACCCTGAGCACGCTCCGCTATTTCCGGGAAGAATACGAGGCCCATATCCGGGATCGCACGTGCCCGGTCGGCGTATGCGCCATGAACGAAGTGCCGCTGCGGGAACTTGTCCACGAGCTTCCTCGGCGCATCAGGGAAGCCGGGAAACCGTGAGGGAGGCTTGGAAATGTCAGTCATCACTTTGACCATCAACGGCACGGAAGGGAGCGCACCCGCGGGTGCGACGCTGCTGGAGGCCTGCCGCCAGAACGGTGTGGAGCTGCCGACACTTTGTCACCTGGAAGGCCTGACACCCATCGGCGCCTGCAGGCTCTGTCTGGTGCAGGTGGAAGGCGCCAGACGTCTTCTGCCCGCCTGCACCACCGAGGTTCAAGAGGGGATGGTGGTCCTCACCCATACCGAAAAGCTGGTGAACTACCGCAAGATGATCCTGGAGCTCCTCCTTTCGGAGCGGAATCACATCTGCGCCGTATGCGTGGCGAACGGCACCTGCGAGCTGCGTGCCCGCTGCGCCAAGCTGGGGGTGGACCACACCCGCTTCGAGTACCGCTGTCCGGAAATGCCCGCCATCGACACGACCCATGAACGCAACGGCCTCGACCACAACCGCTGCATCAGTTGCACCCGCTGCATCCGCGCCTGCGATCAGATCGAGGGCGCCCACACCCTGGATATGCAGGGACGGGGCATCGAGAACCGGATCCTCATCGACATGCACCAGACGTGGGGGAGCAGCAAAAGCTGCACCAAGTGCGGCAAGTGCGTGAACGTCTGTCCCACCGGCACCCTGTTCTGGAAGGGGTCCACGGTTGCGGAGATGGAGAAGGAGGTCGGGTTCCTGCAGTGGATCAAGGGCGGGCGTGAGAAGAAATCGTGGAGTTACCTATGACACGCAAAGCGAGAGTTGCCACCGTCTGGCTGGGCGGTTGTTCCGGCTGCCACATGAGCTTCCTGGATATCGACGAGAAGCTGATCGACCTGGCCGGGTTGATGGAGCTGGTGTACAGCCCCATCGCCGATGTGAAGGAATACCCTGAGGACGTGGACGTGGCGCTGGTGGAGGGAGCGCTGTGCAATACCGATAACCTGGAACTGCTGCTGGAAATCCGGGAGAGGACGAAGTTCCTCGTGAGCTTCGGTGATTGCGCGGTGACGGGGAATGCGCCTCAGCTGCGCAACCGGTTGAACATCGACGACGTGTTGACGCAGGTATACCAGGCAGGGCCGGGGAAGGTCCCCAAGGGGCCTGAGGCCATTGAGGTACTGCCGCCGCTCCTGCCCAAGGTGTACCCCCTGCACGCGGCGGTGAAGGTGGACTTCTATCTGCCGGGATGCCCGCCCGACCCGGATCGGATTTACCGCACGGTCTCGGCTCTGCTGGCGGGGGAGAAACCGGAGCTGCCGCCGGAATCCATTACGTTCGGGTAGGCGTTGAAGGAGAGCGACACCATGGCAAAGACTCTGCGTATCGAACCGATAACCAGGATCGAGGGGCATGCGAAGGTTTCCATCTATCTGGATGAGTCCGGCGCGGTGAGCGAGGCCCGGCTGCATGTGGTGGAGTTCCGGGCCTTCGAGAAATTTTGCGTCGGCAGGCCGTTCTACGAGATGCCCGGCATCACCAACCGCATCTGCGGCATCTGCCCCACCAGCCATGCCCTTGCCTCGGTCAAGGCCGGCGACGCCATTATGGGAGTCGCCATTCCCCCCGTGGCCGCCAAGCTCCGCAGGATCTTCAACTGGGCACAGTATATCCAGAGTCATGCGCTGAGCTTCTTCCATCTGAGCGCTCCCGATCTCCTGCTGGGGTTTGACCATGACCCGGCTACACGCAACGTCATGGGCCTGGTGGAGAAGTATCCCGACGTGGCCCGGAAGGGAATCCGGCTGCGGGGAATCGGCCAGGAAATCATCCGCATCCTTGCCGACAAGAGCATTCACCAGGCCTGGGCCGTGCCCGGCGGGGTGCGGCAACCTCTGACCATGGAAAAGCGTGACGCAATCGCGGCCATGCTTCCCGAGGCCTTCGAGACCATCGGGCTTGCCCTCGAACTGCTGAAGAACAGCTTCAGCGGCTTCGCCGACGAGGTGGCGGTGTATGACTTTCCCTCCCTCTTCGCCGGTCTGGTGACGAGCGAGGGGGGGCTGGAACACTATGACGGTCTGCTCCGGTTCTCCGCCTGTGACGGAACGCCCATTGAGGCGGGGGTTGCCAATGACCGGTACCGGGACTACATCGAGGAGGCTTCCGAGGACTGGAGCTATCTGAAGTTTCCTTACTTCCGGGCCCATGGACCGTACAATCGCGCCGGGTACGCGGGCATGTACCGGGTCGGTCCGCTGGGCCGCCTCAATGTCTGCGACTTCGCGGGAACGCCGCGGGCCGATGGGGAGCTGGCGGCCTTCCGCAGTCTCGGCAACGGCCGGACGGTCACCAGCAGTTTCCATTACCACTACGCCCGCCTGATCGAGATACTTTTTGCCCTGGAGAAGATCGAACAGACCCTCAATGAGAAGGATATCCTCGACGACTGGGTGAGGGCCGAAGCGGGCGTCAACCGGTTGCACGGGGTCGGGATGGTGGAGGCGCCGCGGGGGACCTTGATCCACGATTACACCGTGGACCGGAACGGCCTTATCACCGATGTCAATCTCATCGTCTCCACGGGGCACAACAACCTTGCCATGAACCGCACCATCACCAACATCGCCAAGCACTGTATCAAGGGGGAGGACGTCAGCGAGGGAATGCTGAACCGGGTGGAGCACGGCATCCGCGCCTACGACCCCTGTCTGTCCTGTTCGACCCATGCGCTCGGCGCCATGCCTCTCAGCGTCAGGATAGTCGGGGCCGACGGCGTGACGATCCGGGAAGTGATTCGCCGGTAGCTGCTGCTCAGGTTTGTGGTGGTTGAGACAGGTGGATACGTGCGTTTGCAGGAAAGCAGGGATCCGGGACCGGAGGGTTTGATTATAATTAAAAAAAATTCCATTTAAATAAAAAAACGACTCAAAAAATGTAGGAATACTAATAAAACAACAGGGTGTCCGTTAGGGCGCGAAGTAGTAAAAAAAGCGGTAAAACAGGTAGATACGCCTTTTTCTTCTCTGAAGGATTGGGCGGTAGCGCTATAAAAATGTTGTATTCGGCAGTCTGCTGGTGTATAAAATACCGATCTTTTTTCAGTGCCTCATTAAGCCACCGATGTTCATGCATCAGGCA
>JAAZOO010000487.1 GCA_012797715.1 Geobacteraceae bacterium
AGCGCTTCATCGGCCTTTTTCAGGAGGGATTCGAAAGAGAGCATTCCGGTGTTCATCTCGGCAACCCCGAGACTGACGGTAACGCTGATTTCAATGCCCTGGTAGACGTGTTTCATCTCGGCAATCGTTGCCCTGAAACGTTCCGCCAGCAGCGCCGCGGACGCAAGCACGGTCTCCGGGAGGAGGCAGCAGAACTCCTCGCCTCCATACCGGGCAAGAAAATCCGTCTTTCTGATCAGCGACGCAATAGTGCCGGAAATGTTCTTCAGGATGAGGTCTCCGCACAGGTGTCCGTAAGTATCGTTCACGTTTTTGAAAAAATCGATATCGAACAGGATCACGCTGAAGCCCCGTCCATAACGGGCGTACCGTGCGCACTCCTCTTCCAGGCGCTTTTCCAGGAACCTCCGGTTGTAGACGCCGGTAAGGCCGTCCCGCATGTTCATCTCCAGCAGGCGATGCTCATAGGCTGCCAGTTCGGTCACGTCCTGCACCGTGAGAAAGAGACCGATTATGGTGTTGTCCCCGTCGCGCAGCGGTCCCATGGAACAGCTCTGCTGCATCCTGTCGAACCGGGACTGGAAAGAGCTGTCAGGCTTGAAAGGGAAGAGGTACTGGTGAAGCTTCTGGGAGAAAAAGGAGAAATTGCCGAAGGTAAGCACCGATTTGCAGCTTCGCTGAAATTTCGGCGTGTTCAGGGACGGAAAGTGATCGAACAACGGAGAACCGACGAGCCGATCCGCGGCTATGCCGCTGTGGTCCTCCATCCAGCGGTTCCAGTAGCGAACCCTGAGCTCCGTGTCCAGGATGACGAGACCGATGTTTACCGAGTCGAATACCTGGGCGAGCTCATTCATAGTGCGCCAGAAATTCCGCCAGCGATTGCTGTATCCATTCCAGGGATTCCTGGGTTGTCACGAGAAACAGGAACCCGCTTACGTTGCGCTCATCGAAGCGGAACACGGTCTTCATGACGATGGCGGTGTATTCCGGGTCGAAAAGCTTTTCCGGCAGTATGTCTCCGGGCCTGTTTTCAACCACCACCGTAGGCGGAGAATAGGTCACCGCATCGCCCAGAAGTTCGGTAATCTTGCCGACGCAGGCGCCGATCAGGATATTGCCCACTTCCATCAGGGTTTCCTTTTCAAGGATCTCCATGGAGCCCGATTCGAAGGTGATTTCGTGTTCGGCGTCCAGCATGGTGATGAGCGCTTTACCGGCATCGGCGGGAAAGACCAGAAACGCGCTTCCCTTGAACTTCCCCCAGAAGTTCTGTTCCACGATGCTGATAGTGGAAAAGTCCCGCACCTCGTTCCTCAGGTAGTCCGGAAGCTCCGCTGCCTTCAGAACCTTGATATAGGGAACGCTCAGCACCACGAAGATGTTTATCACTTCGGCCAGCTCGGCAGCGGCCTTGCCGAAGGCGATGTTCATGATCTCCTGCAGCGTGTCTTTTTCCTCATCGCTGATGGAAGGGTGTTCAGTCTCCATGCCGTTTTCCCCGGAACTCGTCGGCCCTTGCCAGGGCATCTGCAACACTTTCCCTGGTGGGCGGTTTTTTCAGGACCAGGAAGGCCCCGAGCCCCATGACCTTCTCGATGGATTTGACTTGGATATCGGCGGTGGCCACCACGATAACGGCATGGGGACTGTGCTTCTTCATCTCCTCCAGCGCCTGCGCTCCGTCCATGACCGGCATGGTGAGATCGAGAAACGTGATATCAGGGGCGATCTCCTTGAATTTCTCAAGGCCTGCACGTCCATCGCCGGCCTCGTGGATTTCACTGCCGTCATCCTTTGGAAGACAACTTTTCAGCATCTTCCGTGAAATAGGCGAGTCATCTACTATCAGTATTTTCCTGACCATGACATCACACCTCGCTGGATGTTCTTTCCCCCGGAAATATCCGAGGACCTGCGAAAGCTGCGAACTCATTGGGAACGGGGACAAAGTAGCAAAAGAGAGGAAGCTGAGTCAATGAAAATAAGGGGAATTTTGATTGAAATCACTCATTATACGCAGAGAAAGACAGCGTCCAGGACAGAATGGAGCCACGGGCTTGAGAGGGGGGCCATTTCACGATTCCGCCCTTTTCCGTTGCCCGGCCGTGCCGCATTCTGCTATTGTTTCCGATGGCCGCGCACCCTGCTCTCTCCACAGAGAAGCGGCCGGAAGAGAGGGAAAGGCGGTTCGTTCCATGAATGACGGTGATGAAAAGAACAATCGACTGAAAATGCGGGCCGCGCGCATCTCGGTCATTTCCAACTCCCTGCTGGTGGGGGCGAAACTGGCGGTCGGCATAACCATGGGGTCGGTTGCGGTGCTTTCCGAGGCGATGCACAGCGGACTTGACCTGATGGCCTCAAGTATCGCCTTTTATGCGGTGGGCAAGGCAGGAAAACCGGCCGACGAGCGCCATCCCTACGGTCATGGGAAATGGGAGAATGTCTCCGGCGTGGTCGAGGCGCTCCTCATCCTTGTGGCAGCGGTGTATATCATCTACGAGGCGGTTCTCCGCCTCCTCCACGGCTCGGAGATAGAGCACCTGGGCATCGGCACCGCGGTCATGGCGCTCTCCGCCGGGGTAAACTGGTTCGTGTCACGCTACCTGTTCCAGGTCGCCCGGGAAACCGACTCCGTTGCCCTGGAGGCAGACGCATGGCACCTCCGGGCCGATGTCTACACGTCAGCGGGTGTCCTTGCCGGCCTGGTCCTCATCGCATTCACGAAGCTCACCATCCTCGACTCCGTCGCGGCCATCGCGGTTGCCGTTCTGATCATCAAGTCATCCGTGGAACTCACGAGAAGCGCGGCAGCAGACCTCTTCGACACACGTCTCCCCCACGAGGACGAGGAAATAATCCGAAAGATTCTCTCCGTCTATACGGAGGGGTGCATCGACTTTCACCGCCTGAGGAGCAGAAAATCCGGTTCCATGAGGTTTATCGATTTGCACCTGGTCGTGCCCCGGCAGTGGTCCATCGAAGAGGCGCACCAGGTGAGCGATCGCATCGAACAGGAAATCCGCGGCAGCCTGGCCAATACTCAGGTCATCATCCATGTGGACCCGTGCAACAAGGGTCTCACCCCTTGCGAAAAATGCACCCGGGAACCCCAGGCGTGAGGAACCGGATGCCGGCGGGAACCCCGTTACGGCGATTCACCTGCGGACGAAGATCTCCCGCGCCATGTTGGTGTCGATGGCGAATTCGGAATAGCCGACACTGAAGATGTAAGAAGGGAAGGTCTGCTTGAGAAGGATGCGGTTTCCCGGGAGCACCCCCATGGCCATCAGTTTCTGCATCTTCTTGTTGTCCTCGGTCTGGATGTAGGCGATCTCCCCCTCCTCGTTGGGCTTCAGCTCGGTAAGGGGAACAATTCCCAGATTGCCGCTCCGCTGCGCCTCGATGCAACACTCACCCGGCGGAATCGGTTTACCGTGGGGGCATGTGGAGGGGTGGTTGAGCAGGGTACAGACCTTGATGTCCACCCCCTCATTGAGCAGATGCTCGAACTGACACGCCTTTTCCCGGGCCGCTTCGCCGCGGATGTTGAATACGTCCATCATGAGGAGCTCCGCGAGACGGAAACGGCGTACTATCTTGCGTCCCTCCTCCTTCCCCTCCGGCCGCAGGGCAACCTGGCCTTCCTTAACCTCGATAAGCGCCCAGTCCGTCAGTTCCTGAAATACCGGTTCGTGCGGTGTGAGGGGTATCTTTTCCATATCCGTGAAGAGGTTGCCCTCCTCTTCGGTTTCCATCCAGAGCTTCTCCAGTATTTCCTCTGCCTTTTCCGACAGTTTTCCGTTCATGTCATCTCCCGATAGTCGTGAATAGTTTCTTAACTCTTCGCACCAGAGCAGGCTCCGGAGGGTTTTCGTAGTTGCAGCGCGGGCACTTCAGCCTGTTGCAGGCGGTCTTCATGGGGCAGCTTTGACAGCCTGGACTCGCTTCACGTTCATCGAATTCGTGTCCGCAGAAACCGCATTTCATCCCAGGATACCGGTAAGGATCAGGAATTCGTTAAGAAGATACCCGCTGACAAATGCCACCACACTGACGAACACAGCGACGGAGACAGCAACTTTCGCTCCCCTCTCTTTCAGCATGATCAGGAACTGGGCGACGCAGGGGACGAAAAGGGTCAGGGTCACGGCCGCGACGGTGACCTGGCGGACGTCCAGAAGTCCGCTCGTTTGCAGGTCGTAGAGGCCCGCCGCTCCATAGTCCCGCCTGAAAAAACCGAAAATGAAGGCAACGGCGGTTTCCTGGGGCAGACCGATTGCAGCCATGACCGGTTTCATCCACAGCACGACACCCTGCAGGAAATGGGTTATCTTGCCGAGCCAGAGAAGAAACGAGGCAAGAATAAACAGGGGGAGTATCTCCACCAGGTACCATTGCACACGGGAGTAAGTCTTGGTGAGCACATTGGAAAACTGGGGGAGGCGCATGGGAGGAAGCTCCATGTAGAACATGGGCGATTCTCCCGGCACCACGCGAGAGGCAAGCACGCCGATCAGCAGGAAGACGAGTATCATGAAGACGCTCCAAACGGCAATGGCGCCCGGAAACCGGGACAGAAGGGCGAGTATAACCCCCAACTGGGCCGAGCAGGGAATCGCCAGCGCCAGCAGAAGGGTCGCGATGATGCGTTCACGCACTGTTTCCAGCGTCCTCGTCACCATGGTGGCCATGGTATCGCAGCCGAACCCCAGCACCATAGGGATGACCGCACGGCCGGTGAGTCCGATTTTCTTGAACAGCCTGTCCACGAGGAGAGCGAGGCGAGGGAAGTAACCGCTGTCCTCCAGGACGGAAAAAAAGAGGAAAAAGGTGGTGACGATGGGGAGGATTATGCCGACGGCATAGCGCAGACCGAGGGTCACCATCCCGTATTCCCCCACGAACAGCTCACGAAGAATATCCCAAGGGATGATCCTGGTGAACAGGGATACCATCCAGGGACTGATATATCCCTCGAAAACGGTCCCTTCAAGGAAATCAACCAGTGTTCCAGCGCCGAATTTTCCCACGAACTGGTAGAGGCCGAAATAGAGTGCCACCAGGAGCAGAGGGATCCCCGTGAGCGGGCGCACGGCCCAACGGGAAAGGCGCTCTCCCAGAACCGGTTTCCGTGCGGAAGAGGCATGAAAAACCCCCTCGATGAGCCCCTTCACGATCGCCTTTCGCTCCATGGACAGTTCAAGGTGAAAGGAGTCCCGGCGGGCGAAGATCTTCTCACGCACCTTTTCCTCGATGGCGGGGTACTCGGCGCCCTCCGTGTCGCGGACAATGCGGGCGACCTCTTCATCCCTCTGGAGAAGAAGGAGCGCAAGGGCCTTTTTCGAAATCGCATAGCTGCCGGACATGAGCGCCATACTCTCCATGAGATCCGCTTCCATCCGTCTCCCGTAATAGAAAACGGCGCATCGGGTCCGGTTGTAGCCGACGATGCTCTTCTTCAGTTCCGCGAGGCCCTTCTTCTTCGCAGCGGAAGCGCCGATCACCGGGATCCCCAGCCGTTCCTGCAGGAGCGGAATATCGATGGATATCCCCATTCTCTCCGCCTCGTCCATGATGTTGACGACGAGAATCACCGGCAGACCGGCGGTGATGAGCTGGAGGGTCATGGCAAGCATGCGTTCCAGGTTTCTCGCATCCAGCACGTGGACCACCACGTCAGGCGCTTCGTGAAGGAGGATTTCGCGGGCGACGCGCTCTTCTTCGGTGATGGGAAGGAGGGAATACATGCCGGGCGTGTCTATTATCTGGCAGCTGACGTTGTCAATAACGACGCTTCCCCTCGCCACCTCGACCGAGGTTCCCGGGTAATTGGATACGGTGACGTAGGCTCCTGTCAGGGCGTTGAACAGCACGCTTTTTCCCACATTGGGGTTGCCCACCAGAGCAACCTTCTTGCTGCAACAGGTGCAAACACCGTCAGGTGTAGGAATACAGGGAGGTTTTTTTCTGAATTTCAGCATGAATCTGTCTCACTGGTTTCTGGAGTAATCCGGTTTCTTGCGTGCCTCTCGCCGGAACATACGGCGCACGGGGCAGGGAGTCACGTCTTCTGGCGGCAGGCATGGCAGATGCCGTACATTTCCAGCTTGTGGGTTTCCACATGAAAGCCGTACTGGGCAGCAACCGCATTCTGGAGGAGTTCAATGGACTCGTTTTCGAACTCTTGGATTGCGCCGCACCGGGTACAGATCATATGATCGTGATGCTCGCCTGCGACGACATGTTCGTACCGGCTCTGACCGTCACCGAAATGAATCTCGCGGGCAATGCCGCATTCGGCAAAGAGTTTCAGGGCACGATAGACGGTGGCATAGCCGATGGAGGGATTCTTCGAGCGCACCTTCAGGTAGAGTTCCTCGGTGCTCAGATGGCTGTCAGAAGCAAGGAAAACATCAAGAACGATATCCCGCTGTCGAGTGGATTTGAGCCCCCTCCCGGCTATGAAATCATGGAACTGCTTCTTCTGCGCGCGTTTCACGGGCATACCCTCTATTGAAAATGATTATCATCATATATGCCGGGAGGGCTGAAGTCAAGGGTTTCCACCCTGACGTCCCAGTGCCGCACCTTCGCACATCGCTCCGGCAGGGGAAAGGACTCGGCAAAGGGGCCTCCCGTTCCATACCGGACCCCGCATTGACTCACACTCTCTCTTGCGGTACTCTGCCATAAGGAAGCGGCACTCTGCCCAATCAACGGAAACGATGGACAACAACGGGAATTCTATGAAAACGTCACCAGCGGGACAGGGATATTTTGCCTCTCACATACCGATAACAGGAGAGATGTGGCGGCTGCTGGGCCTGGATAGGGCCGGTGATCGCCCTACGGCACCGGCAGGCGCCCCGCTCATCCGTTTTTTCCGGCTGGCGGCGCATCAACTGAACCGCCTCCCCGGCCGGGAAGGCTGGATTGTATCTCCAGCAACCCTCCTCCTCTTTGCCCAGATGAGCCGAATCTTCCGCTTTCTGTTGAATCGCTATCTTGACGAACAGCATCCCGCCCTGGAAAATGCGATCCTCACATCCCGGAACCTCTCCTACTCCTCCGGGCCGCTTGCCGCGACCATCCGGCGCTTCACCGAATTCTATCCGCCGTCCGAGATTCTGGAGGGGCGGGCGGCGACCGCGCGGGAATTCCTGGAAAAGGACGACAAAAAACACTCGAAACGGCGCTTGGCAACCCGCGAAATGCTCCTGCTCCGGATACACGGAGAGAATCCGGCCCTTGCCCCGTGCCGGGTTCTCTTCGACGACGGGAAACTGGCAGCCGCCTCCCCGTACGGCCGCGTGACAGCGGCCATCGACGCGGAACTGGAAAAGGCGCCTGCCTGCGATCCCTTCGACCTTCCCATTCTGGAACTGCTGCGTGCGCCCGTGCGCGCCTGCCCCGACTCCCTCTCCGGACAGATAGAATTCATCAGAAAAAACTGGACGTCTCTTCTCCCGGCGGAGCTGATGGAAGAAATCTTGACGGTCCTGGATATCGCGAAGGAGGAACAGCGGGAACGCTGGGATGGCCCGGGCCCTCCCGCGGTCATGGAATTCGGGGAGACCTCGGAAGGAGGCGAAGGGGAAGCCTTGTACGGCGGCGAGTATCCCGAACCGGAAAAATTCTCGGCCGACACGGAGTGGATGCCGAACGTGGTGCTGATCGCCAAGATGGTCTATGTCTGGCTTGACCAGCTTTCCAGGAAATACGGACGCACCCTGTCCCGTCTCGATGAAATCCCCGATGCCGAACTGGATACCCTTGCTGCCTGGGGGTTCACGGGACTCTGGCTGATAGGGCTCTGGGAGAGATCCCCCGCATCCCGCAAGATCAAGCAGTACTGCGGCAATCCGGAAGCAATCTCTTCCGCATACTCGCTGTATGATTACCGAATTGCGGCAGATCTGGGAGGAGAAGACGCCCTGGAAAACCTGCGCCTGCGTGCTTCGTCCCGGGGGATTCGCCTTGCCAGCGACATGGTGCCCAATCACACCGGAATCGACTCCCGGTGGACCAGGGAGCATCCGGACTGGTTCATCCAGCTCGACTACCCTCCCTTCCCCGCGTACACATTCACCGGACCGGACCTGTCTTCCTCCCCCGACATCAGCCTCCAGATCGAGGACGGGTACTGGTCGAAAACCGATGCAGCGGTGGTATTCCGGCACGTGGACAACCGCAGCGGGCGTGTCCGCTATATCTACCACGGCAACGACGGCACCAGTACGCCCTGGAACGACACGGCCCAGTTGAACTATCTCCTCCCCGAGGTCCGGGAAGCGGTGATCCGCACCATACTCCATGTGGCGCGGCAATTCCCCATCATCCGCTTCGACGCAGCCATGACCCTGGCAAAAAAACACTTCCAGCGCCTCTGGTTCCCCCAGAAAGGCCTGGGCGGGGGCATTCCCTCCCGGGCAGAACATGCCCTCCCGCGCAAGCGTTTCGACGAACTCTTTCCCGTGGAATTCTGGCGGGAAGTGGTGGACAGAGTCGCCGCGGAGGCCCCGGACACCCTCCTCCTTGCCGAGGCCTTCTGGCTCATGGAGGGATACTTCGTCCGGACCCTGGGCATGCACCGCGTTTACAACAGTGCCTTCATGAACATGCTGAAGATGGAGGAAAACGCCAAATACCGGCAGACCGTCAAGAACGTGCTGGAATTCAACCCGGAAATCCTGCAGCGATTTGTCAATTTCATGAACAACCCCGACGAACGGACCGCCATCGATCAGTTCGGCAAGGAAGGTAAATATATCGGAGCAGCCGTGCTTCTGGTGACCATGCCCGGCCTTCCCATGTTCGGTCACGGGCAGATCGAGGGGTTCACGGAAAAGTACGGCATGGAATACCGCAGGGCCTACTGGACGGAAGAGCCCGACAGAAACCTGGTGGAAGCCCATGAGCGGAAGATTTTTCCTCTCATGAAAAAACGCCGCCTTTTCAGCGGCGCGGAAAATTTCGTGCTCTACGACTTTTTCGCCGGAGAACGGGTTGACGAAAACGTTTTCGCCTACTCCAACTCCCACGGCGGCGAACGCGCCCTCATCCTCTTCCACAACCGCTTCGCCTCCACGCGGGGCTGGGTCCGCACATCCTGCTCCCGTGCCGTCAAGGACGGATGCGGGGGGACGCGGCAGGTGAGAACGACTCTCGGGGAAGCGCTCTCCGTCCGCGCCGACGGACGATTCTACTACCGATTCCGGGATGCAGCCACCGGCCTGGAGTACCTCCGGCACGGCCGGGAACTTCTGGAACGAGGCCTGTACGTCGAACTGGAAGCCTACGACTATCATGCCTTCCTGGATTTCCGGGAAATACGAGACGATGACTTCGGAACCTGGGGCAAGCTGTGCGCAGAACTCAGGGGGCGGCCGGTGGACAGCCTGGACGAGGAGCTCAGGCAGATTCGCCACGCCGGCGTGATTGCCGCCTTCCGCGACATCGCCTCGGAACTGCCGGTTCTGCTGCCGATCCTTTTCAACCCGCATTCCGCTGCCGCAGCCCTGGAACATGCCGGCGCGTCCCTGCTGCAACGCCTAACGGCATTTTTCTCCGCCCTGAAGCGTGACACAGGCTGCCCGGAGGACGCCCGCTGCCTGGCTGAGCTGGCAGCGCATGATTTCCATTCGGTCCGTGAATGTATGACCCTGAAGAGCCGGCGCTCAGCGGCCGGAGCGGCCATCCGCCTCCTGAAGTCCGGAATCTTGCCCGAAGCAGGGTACCCCTCCTTTCTTCTCGGTCTCTTTCTGATCCTGCGCCGCATGGGAAGCCGGCCGGAATCGCCGGAACACAGGGGAGATTCCGCCCAGCTCTTTCAGGAACTGGGGCTCGGCAGGGTTGCGGCAGATTCCTTCCGGTTCGCAGCGGAGAAAAATCCCCTCTTCACCTCTCCCTGGGGGGCTGAATTCGATGCATGCCTCCTGCAGACACTTCTGGAGCAGCAGGAATTCCTTGCGGAAGGGGAGCCCCCTGAACGGGAAGCGAGGACACGGGCCCTTTTCCATAACCGCGCAGTGCGGGATTTTCTCCTGATCCATGAGAGCGAAGGAACCGAATGGTTCAACAGGGAACGTTTCGAGGCCCTGGTCTGGCTGCTTTTCCAGGCAGCTGCCGTCGACATCCTGCCCCGAATGGTTTCCGGGGAGCACATCGCCGGGATCATCGGCTTGCATGGGATCGCCCTGGAACGAATCACCCGTGCCGAACAGTCAGGCTATCGCACGGATACCTTCCGGCACCTCTCCGCATCCGAGTGACGGGCGCAAAGGACATTTTTGACTGGCACGTTTGCCGTCTCTATGCTACATACAATTCGACATCACTTTTCTTGACAAAAGGAGATGAGAGCATGAAGGTCAAGGTAAAACTTTTCGCCACATTCCGGGAAGGTCGATTCGGCGAAGAGCTGCGGGAATACGCGGCCGGCACCACCGTCGGAGACGTTTTGAACGAGCTGAATCTGCCTCTGGACGAAATCGGCGCGACGTTGATCAATCACCGCCATGTGGAAGAGGATCAGCCTCTCCAGGAAGTGGACAACCTCTCCATCTTTCCCCTTGTCGGAGGAGGCTAGCAATGCAGACAACGCAGGAGGTACGCTCCTTTCTCCTGAGACATGCGGAGGGTGACCTTCTGCCGTGGCGTCACCACCAGTTCGCATCAAACCATTTCGGCCTTACCATGGGCCAGGTGGAGAGGATCGCACTGGAAGCGGGCCTCTTGCCTGCCCGGTACCAACGAAACCGCAAGACGCTATCCATCAGCCAGCAATTGCGGATTTTCAGCGGAAGCGTGGCCGTCGTAGGCTGCGGAGGGCTCGGCGGGTATGTCATCGAACTCCTGGCGCGCCTGGGCGTAGGCCGCCTGACCGCCATCGACCCCGATGTGTTCGAGGAACACAACCTGAACCGCCAGCTTTACTCCACCCCGGCCATGCTCGGCCGTCCCAAGGTGGAAGCGGCACACCATCGGGTCAAAGAAATCAATCCAGCGGTCACGCTCGACCCTATCAAATGCGCCTTCAGCAAGACCAACGGCTTCGACATTCTTCAAGGGTCCGACGTCGTCGTCGATGCCCTTGACAGCATCGCGGTCAGGCTGGAGCTTGCCGAAGTCTGCACCGAATTGAATGTGCCCCTGGTGCACGGCGCCATCGGAGGCTGGTACGGACAGGTGGCCACCCAGTTTCCGGGCGATCAGACCCTTCGCAAGATATACAACCGCTCATCCGAAGGCACAGGGGTGGAAAAGGGTCTGGGCAATCCTTCCTTCACACCGGCCGTGATTGCAAGCCTCGAGGCTGCCGAGGTATGCAAGATCCTCATCGGCAACGGGCAGCCCCTCAGCAGACGCAAGCTCCATATCAACCTGCTGGATATGGAAATAATCGAGCTGCCCTACTAGAAGCATCCATTTCTCACCGGCAAAAAACCGGAATGCCTCCCGGATGCGGCCATGGCCGGGATGACATTCCGGTTTTTTCTTGTCCGGCACTTGGAAACGGTTACAGGCTGTCTCTCACCTTGTCGGCCTTGACCGTCAGGCGGTTCAGGGCGTTGATATAGGCCTTTGCGGATGCCTCGATGATGTCCGTGGACGAACCGCGGCCGATGACTGTCCGGTTGCCGTCTGCGAGACGGACGGTGACCTCACCCTGGGCATCCGTCCCGCCGGTAATCCCCTCCACCATATACTGAAGGAGTTTTGCTTTGTTCTTGGTAAGTTTCTTGATTGCCTTGAGGGTCGCGTCCACCGGACCGTCCCCCAGCTCCGCAGTCCGGACCGGCGTTCCCTCGATCTCCATCTGGACGGTAGCGGTGGCAACGGCAAAGGAGCCGCAGGTAACGGTTATGTGGCTCAACCGGTACTTGTCCGGTATGCGCATCACCTCGTCGGCAACGATTGCGTCCAGGTCCTCGTCAAATATTTCTTTCTTCAGGTCGGCCAGGGCTTTGAAACGCTCAAATGCCTTGTTAAGCATCTCGTCATCAAGCTCGTACCCCAATTCTTCCAGCCGCTTCTTGAAGGCGTGGCGGCCGGAATGCTTCCCGAGAACCAGGACGTTCTCCTTGAGTCCCACCGATTCCGGCGTCATGATCTCATAGGTGGATTTCTCCATCATCACCCCATGCTGGTGGATTCCCGCCTCGTGGGCAAAGGCGTTGGCGCCGACGATGGCCTTGTTGGGCTGCACCACGATGCCGGTAACGGTGCTCAGGAGGCGGCTGGCAGGAGTAATCTGCTCCGTTACGATGTTGGTTCTGAAGGGGAGAATATCGTGCCGGGTCCGCAGAATCATAACGAATTCCTCAAGGGAACAGTTGCCCGCGCGCTCGCCGATGCCGTTGATTGTGCACTCCACCTGCTCGGCTCCCGCCTGGACAGCGGCGATGGAGTTTGCCACTGAAAGGCCCAGGTCGTTGTGGCAATGGACGGATATGATCGCCTTCTCGATATTGGGAACGTTCTCCTTCAGGTATTTGATG
>JAAZOO010000488.1 GCA_012797715.1 Geobacteraceae bacterium
CGGAAGGGGATTGCAGCAATACCCGCGCCCTTATGGAGGTTCTGTCCCTGCACGGCGTCGAGACCGTGCCCTTTGCCTACCCCCATGACCGGTGCCCGGACGCGCTCCGTAAAGAGATCGAGGGGATGATGGCCTACTTCGGAGTCGATTGGGATGGGGTTCAGCGGGTCGGAGAGCGACTGGAAGTCATCAGGCGGAAGATTCGGGAGATTGATCGTCTCACCTGGGAGGACAATCTTGTCTCAGGAGAAGAGAATCACCTGTTCCAGGTGTCTTCCTCCGCCATGAACGGAGATCCGGATGACTTCGAGGCGCGACTCGACCTTTTCCTCCGGGAGGCGCGCCATCGGGCCCCTTTCCGGGACACGGTCCGCCTGGCATACATCGGCGTTCCTCCCATCATCTGCGACCTGTATTCATTCGTCGAGTCACACGGGGCGCGGGTCGTGTTCAACGAGACTCAGCGCCAGTTTTCCATGCCGTACGGGATCTCCGACTTGGTGGAGCGGTACCGGGCCTACACCTATCCGTACGACATCTTTTTCAGGTTGCAGGATATCCGGAGAGAGCTGGCGATACGGAGGGTGGACGGCGTCATCCACTACGTCCAGTCATTCTGCTTCCGACAGATAGAAGACATGATCGTGCGAAAGTCCCTTGCCCTGCCCATTCTGACCCTGGAAGGAGACAAGCCGGGTCCGTTGGACGCCCGGACGCGAATACGCATCGAGAGTTTCCTCGAGATGCTGGGAGGCTGTGCGTGAAGATAGGCATCGACCTGGGGAGCCGAAAGGTAAAGTTCGCCCTGGTGTCGGAAGGTGGGGTCGTGCGGCTGGATGACTTTGATACCCTTTCCTTCTACAAACGCTTCGGCAGGATGCGGGGGGACGAACTCAGTTTCGATCTCGCGGGGACGGGGCTGTTCTCCCCGGAAGAGCTTGCTGTCGCGTCCGTTGTCGCCACCGGATACGGACGCAATACCCTCAACCTGACCGGGGCGAGGGTTGTGTCCGAGATTCGCGCCCACGTAGCCGGAGCGCTTTTCCAGACCGGTCTCAGAGACTTTACCCTCCTGGACATGGGCGGGCAGGATACCAAGGTTGCCCTTGTGCGCGACGGTTCCCTCCAGGATTTTGTCATGAACGACAAGTGCGCGGCAAGCAGCGGGCGCTACCTGGAAAATATGGCGGCGATCCTTGAGGTGGATCTCGAGGAGCTTTCCTCCCACTGGGAGAATCCGGTACGGCTGGACGCCACCTGCGGTATCTTCGGAGAGTCCGAGCTTATCGGCCAGATACTGCGCGGGTATCCGGTCAGCCGTCTCTGCTCCGGAGTGAACCAGACCCTGGTGAAAAGGGTGATCCCCATGCTGAGGCGTTTCCCGTCGGATCGGATTGTGCTGACCGGCGGGGTGGCCCGGAATGGGGCACTGGTGCGGCTGCTGGAGGATGAAGGATTTTCGGTTTCCGTGCCTGGGCATCCTCAGCACAACGGCGCCATCGGATGCGCCGTGATCGGGTAAGCCGGGGAAATGGATGAAAATCCCTCTGAAAGACTTGCTGTTCCTTGCCCTGGTGGGCGCTGTTCTGGCCTTTGTATTCCTGATCTCCGGAAAAGAGACGACGAAGCAGGTCCCCTTTGACGAGGCTCACCGCCCCATGTATGAAATCGTCCGTTCGAGCGGCAGTAGAGTGAAAGCTGAGCAGGGGTGCGAAGGATGCCATACTGCAGCAAAGATTCCCCTCCCCACAG
>JAAZOO010000489.1 GCA_012797715.1 Geobacteraceae bacterium
AGCTGTCGGGCAGCACCATCCCCCACACCGGGTGCCGCCATCGCAGCAATGCTTCCATTCCGGTTATGCGGCCACTTTCCAGGTCCTGCCACAGCTGGTAGTAGAGGAGCAACTCCCCCTTTTCCAGGGCATGCCGCAGATTCGTTTCCATGACCAGGCGTTCCTCTGCCTTGAGGTTCAGTTCCGCAGAGAAGTACTGGTAGGCGTTCCGTCCCCGCTCCTTGGCCCGGTACATGGCCGTGTCCGCATTTTTCAGCAGTCTTTCACCGTCCGTGCCGTCGGTGGGGTACATGGCGATCCCGATGCTGGTAGTGACGAATACCTCCTGTCCGCTCACCTCGAACGGCGGAGACAGGGCTTCAATGATGTTCTTCGCCACGATGGACACCTTTCCGGTGTCCGTCACCTGGTTGAGGACCAGGACAAATTCGTCGCCTCCCATTCTGGCAACCGTGTCATAGGCCCGCACGTGGCTGTTCAGTCGGGTTGCCACCTGCCTGAGAAGCTGGTCGCCTGCGGCATGCCCGAGAGTGTCGTTGATCACCTTGAAGTGATCCAGATCCAGGAACAGGAGAGCCAGCAACTGGCGGTTCCGTTCCGCCCTCTTTATCCCCTGCCGGAGACGATCCTGGAGGAGGAGGCGGTTCGGGAGGCCGGTCAGGGTGTCGTAGTAGGCAAGTCTCTGGATATTGATCTCGGCGCGCTTCAGTTCGGTGATGTTTTCGTGCACCACGACGATTCTTTTCGGCCCGTCACCGGAAAAGCGGTTTACCCTTCCCAGAAACCAGAGCTGTTCGCCCCCCGAGTCGCACGGGTATTCCATGGAGAAACTCTCCCTCTTCCCCCGCAGAACAGACCGGATGCCTGCCGCGAATGCTCCCGCATATTCCTTTTCCTTTCCCGCTGCGCTGTTGCACGCCTCGAAGTAATTATCGCCTTCGACAGGGCTCTGGAGAACGGATAGCTTCCGCGCCGCACTGCTACGCCACTGCTGATTCACCGCAACGATGGAACCGTCCTCTTCAAGGATGGCGACATGTTCGGGAAGGGCTTCCAGCGTTGAGCGGGCGAACCGTTCCGACTCCCTGAGGAATTCCGAGGCCAGTTTGCTTTCCTCGGCCACCTCCACGGCCACCGCCACAATTCCCATTAACTTCTTGTCTTCTTCCGTGGGAACGAAATCCCGGTGGTAGACGACGCACAGGGACCCGACGTTGCTGCCGCAGCATCGGACCGGAACGCCCACATACGTCTTCAGGTTGTAGCGGAGCACATTGGGGTCCGTCTCCGCATAGGGAGTCCGCGGAAGGTCCCGCACCACGAAAATCTGGTTGCCCCCTCCCTTGATGACATCGTGGCAGATATGTCCATCCGGGGAGTCCACGGGATTGAAGTCCGGCGGCGCCTGCCAGTGCGCCAGGGTAAGGAGCGTGCCGTTGGTGAGCCGGTTGTAGAGCGCGCAGGCGGCGCCCATCAGTTCGCCGCACAGTGCGGTGAGGCGCTGTATGTTTCTGTCCGGTTCCGCGGTGAATTCCAGAAAGCATTCGTTCAGTTTTGCGAGGCGCTCTTCCGTCCTTTTCCGTTCCGTGATATCGTGTATGACCCCGCACAGCATCCCTTTCCCTTCAACATCGATGCGATTCATGCTCATCACGGTATCAACCGGAGAGCCGTCCTGCCGATACATGCGTATTTCCCTGGAAATCTGTCCGTTTTCCCGCGCCGCGTTCGCAACGATGCGTTCGATTTCCTCTTGTCCCGGGCCGAGAATCTCGTGGAGGGTCAGAGGTGGGGGGCCGCAATAGCCGAGCATGTGATGGAAGG
>JAAZOO010000490.1 GCA_012797715.1 Geobacteraceae bacterium
GGCCCGCGCCGGTGTCCCTGGAAGAGTACCGCCTCATGGTGGAGACCCAGACCATCAAGAGCACCATCATCAGCGAGGAGAGTGTCAAGAAGGCATTCTCCCACCTGGTCCTCAACGAATCGGTGCTGAAAAGGCTCGGCCCTGCCATCAGCTCCGGAAAGGCCATGTTCATTTACGGTCCGCCGGGCAACGGCAAGACGGCGATCGCGGAGACCATCAGCAGGCTCCTCCCGGACACGGTCTATATTCCCTACGCCTTGACCGTAGGCGGCGAGATCATCACCGTTTTCGATCCGGTCAACCATACCCCGGCCCGGACGGAGGATGATGACTCGGTGGACAAGCGCTGGATACTGGTCAGGAGACCGGTGGTGATAACCGGCGGCGAGCTGACTCTGCGCATGCTCGACCTGGACTTCAACACCATTTCCAAATACTACGAGGCGTCCCTTCAGATGAAGGCCAACAACGGCATCTTCATCGCGGACGATTTCGGCAGGCAGCAGATGGAGCCGCAGCACTTCCTCAACCGCTGGATCGTCCCCCTGGACCGGCGGGTTGACTTCATGACCCTGCATACCGGCATGAAGTTCGCCATCCCCTTCGACATGCTGACGATCTTTTCCACCAACATCGAACCGAAACAGCTTGTGGACGAGGCGTTCCTGCGGAGAATCCCCTACAAAATCAAGATCGATCACCCTTCGGAGCGGGAATACGAGGCCATTTTCCGCATGCTCTGCAAGCTCAACGATATCGAGTTCAACCTGGAAACCTTCGACTACCTCATGGAAAACTACTACCGGAAGGACAATATCAAGCTCAACGCCTGCCATCCCCGCGACATCATCGAGCAGATCATCGTGAGCGCCCGCTACTACCGGCGCCCGCCCGCCCTCACCAAGGAAGCCATCCACGAGGCCTGGACCAACTACTTTGTTGAGATGTGAGGAGCCTCACCAGCTCACGGTAACCACCACCGGAGAATCGCTGTATGGGCCCGCCGCCAGGTTCTGGCGTGCGGGTATCCTGCCGTAGATTGTCAGGATTTTTGTTTCGTTTCTGACGACATTCCCCGTGAAGACGGACGTGTTATTTGAACCGTCACCCCAGATGTTCGATCGGGAGGGGTCGAGGTACAGGTTGTAGTTCATGGGTGCCCCACCCCCGGAACGCTGCATTTTTCTGGGGAAGAAGCTGTTGGAGCCACCCTTGCTTATGGCAACCGTGACCGGCATGGGCCTCTTTTCGTTTTCTTTTATGTTGCATTCAACGGTAATGGTGCCGGTGGTATCGAGGGGGGATGGGGAAAATACGTCGTAGGCGCCGAAACTGATGTGCGTTGCGGAAACGTCGCAGTGGAAAGCGGCGGCAGCGGCCGGCAGCAGTGCCAGCAGGGCTGCCGGAATGAACCGGAAGAGAATGTTCATGTCGTTGTTCCTCCCTGTGAAGATGAACCTACATTTTGCAGTTGCCGTCGTCCTTCGTTCGCTCCGGCCGGAGTCGTTCCCTTCGGGCGACCCCGAGTGCCGTTTTCAGGTTGAAAGATTTTTCCGGGAGCGGACGGTTTCTGCCGGTTTACCGGCGTCCGGCAGCTTCGGGCCGTTTACGGTGACGCTTCAAAGACAATCCGGCCCA
>JAAZOO010000491.1 GCA_012797715.1 Geobacteraceae bacterium
CATCCACGCCAGGATCCGGCGGGCCATGGGTCCGATCCCCTGCTTTCGTCCCGTGGCCCGCATGGCGGCCCAGCGAGGAAGCAGGACCCGGCCGAATCCGGCGTTGAGCAGGGCCGCGGGCGCCAGGAAAAGGCGCGCCGCGCTCGCCTCCGCGGTCTCCGCGGAACCGGCCAGCGTCGCCAGGAGGTAGAGGTAGCTCTGATCCTGCAGCCAGGTCACCGCGACCCCGGCAGCCGCCCATTTCCCCCCCCTCCAGGAGAGGGAGAGCGCGTCCGCCATCTCCTTCCCCGGAAATGCCGGCTTCATACCGGAGAATCCCAGCGCGGCGAGACCCGCGCCCAGGGCGGCCGCTCCCGTTGCGCACATGGCCCCCACATGCAGTTCTTCCGGAGAGAGCGCGGCGGCGGACGCAATCCCTGCGGCCAGCAGCGCCAGGTAGAAGCAGTCGGCCCCCAGCACCGCCCGCGGCTCTTCCAGCCGGAAATAGTAGCCGCGGAAAAATTCCCGCAGCACGATGCCGGGAAGCGCGGCAAAGACGGTCAGGGCGAGCACGGAGGCATCAGGACCCAGCAACCCCGCCGACCAGGCTCCTGCCGTGCCCGCACTCGCCACGGCCAGAACGGGGAGCAGGATTGCATATTGTCCCGTTGCCAGGACCGCGCAGAATCGTTCGCGGCTACCCCCCCCGTCACAGGGGGCGAGAACCGTCATCTGGGTCGTCACCAGGGCGTTCTGCATGCCCACGAAGAACAGTACCGCCGCGCAGGCTAGCGCGTACATGCCGTACTGCTCTTTGGCCGTGGCGCCGATGAGATATATCCCGACCAGGAAGTTCCCCAGGCTCAGAAGCGACTGGTCGAAGAAGCTGATGATCAATCCGCGGCGCAGGCTCACCGTGCCGATACATCCCGTGCCGAAGCAGAATTCCACTCCGGCAGCGCCCTCGCGGCGAACAAGCCTCTGCCCAATGCCTCCGCCTGCTCATCCGTCAGGCGTTTTTCATGGTAGAAGGCAATGCCGCTCCCAGGCCAGAGCCTCCGGGACAACCGGATCAGATCCGTCAGGAACGACGGTTCCCGCGCCACGACCAGCATCTCGCCCATTGCGCCGTTGATCCTGTTTCGCTCATAGCGGGGCGTCAAACCCGGGAACCTCGTGTCATAGGTGGAGAAAAGGGGCGTCAGCGCCGCCGGATTCCCCATCGCGGCGCGCGCCCGATGTATGGCGTCCATGTCCGGGGCCTCCCCGTAATCCATGGCGAACACCGCATCCACCCATCCCTTTTTCACCCATGCGACGCTGTCCTGCCCCTGGGCCAGAAGATCCGGGTTCAGAGGGCGCGCATCGACGCTGACCACCAGGCCCGGCCTGAGCCGTTTCGCACGGGAGGAAAACTCGCGGACAATTTCGTCCACCGCCTCTCCATGCCACTTTCCGAGAGTCTCCGCGGACTTCCCCACGGCTCGCCTCATCTTCACGTCTTCCGCAAGCTCCCTGCCGTATCGCTGCCGGTAGTCCGACCTGCAGGCGGCACAGAGACAGTCTCCCATGGAGCGGATGTAGTCCAGGTTCACCCCGTCCACCGGGTAACGCTCCACCAGGTCCGTCATCAATCCGACGATAAAGGAGCGGAATTCCCGGTTATGAACGTCGAAGGCAGATTCCGGAGCCCCGGGCGCATGAAACCGTGGGTACCGTCCGTCCTCCCGCCGGGCCACGGTGAACCAGGGATGCACCTGGATCCCGGCGGCATGGGCTTTCGCCAGCAGGTAGGCGAGGGGGTCGTCTCCCGCGGCAATCCGCGCCGCCACCCGGCTGTCGGGATGGGCACGCGCTGAGGGATAGTGGGTCCCCCTGCCATGCCAGACGCAGGGGACATAGACATTGAACCCGGCGCGGGACATGCGGGAAAGGATCCCATCGGTCGCGTCACGGGACAGGGCCCAGCGGATATCCTCGTCGAACAGCACCCGTTTCTCCAGCGGCGCTCCCCCGCCGTTCAGAGGGAGGGGTTTCTCGGGCTTTTCTGCAAGCAGATTGTCAAGCCAGCGCCTTTTCTTGCGCCTTGCCTCGTCCGGAAGCGGCTCGGAAGCTTCGTAGGATCGCAATACTTCCGTCTCCGACAGGGGCCTGTCCATCACACAAAAGTCGTCCAGGAGAAAACCGGATTCCCGGGCGCGCGCAACCGTGGAACCCTTGTCGCTCCCCAGAAAAACAGGGCCCTTGGCGCCGTAGCGTCCCGAGAAGGCAGCCCGGTGCTCGGCAGCCTTCTCACCGTCCAGAAACAGTCGGCAGTAGCCGGAATCGCCGCCTTGCCAGGTGACGGCAATGTGGGTCCAGGAATCCGTTTCGAACTCATAGGGGAGCGAGCAGTGCATGAGATCCTTATTGGAGAGGATAAAGTAGAGTCTCCCCCAACCAAGCGGCTCCCACCATCCCAATGACACGGCAAGGTAGCTGTCGCGCCCGTCATTCCAGCGCAGAGAGAGAAAGGTGCGGGATGTCCGGTCTCCCTTTTTCCAGAGCGGTCTGACGCGGAACGAAAGAGTCCCCCCGCTTGCCGACAGAGCGGCCGGAGGGGCCACCGTTCCATATGTCCGCCCGGAAAGGCGCAGGGCGTTCCCGGTATGCCCGCCGCCCACGACCTCGGCCCCTCCCGGTGGAGACACAGGCATTCTTCTTCCAGCGCTACCGTCAAAATCCAGAAAAACACGGCACTGTCCTGCCAACTCTTTGCCCTGCCCGAAAAGCTCCCTCCCCCCCTGGGGGGGGACGGGGTGCGGAGGAAGTTTCCCTCCGCACCACCGGGATGCGGCTTCACCCTCCCTCCAGCGCCCTCCCGTCAAGGGAGGGGGAGCTGTGGCGCACGATGGAAACCGGACAGTGGCGAGAAGACGAAGGACTCCGCCGAACCCCTCGGCCTCGCGGATCTCGGATGGGGAAGGACTCGGCACCGACACCAGCGCAAGCGCCGGGATCAGGAGGAGAAACCATCTGCGCAACCGCATCATACGGAAATTTCCCGGAAAGTTCCGGACGCATTGACTCGGACTCGTCATGAAGCTTCCCTCACCCTGCTTCCATACTAGAGCCGGATCATGAACGGCGCGTTCCCGTCTCGTTACAACTTCATGACATGGCCCAGGAGTGCCGAGCGGCCGCAAAAATGCCATAAAATTAGTGAGTTCCACCGTACCCCGTGGGCCGTTCACGAAGATTTAACCTGAAAGACATGCACTCGTAACAGCCCCAGCCGATGAAACGATATATACTCTCTAATAAAAGGTCCGAATGCCGGCAGGTAACCGGACAGAAAATACGCAAGGAGGGAAACACGGCATGAAAACGATTCTTCTACTACTGATGGCGATGCTTTGCTGCGGAGCGGTCCAGGAGGCGGGAGCGGCTGTTGCGCCGCTGAGCTTTTCCAACAATTTCGGCTACCGGTCGGGAACCGGGGGGGACGACTACGGAACCGTGGAGCTTACAGTGGGGGACGACGGATTCGTCCATGTCACGGTTACGGCAAATGGCAGCTACTTCAGGGCATCAAGCGGCGCAGGCGTGGTGTGGGACAAATTCTTCTTCAATGTGGGGCCGGGAGTCGCCTTCGACCCTGCGTCCATCGTCGTGGATGAATCGGTGGGCTCCTGGCGAACCGCGCAGGGCAACATCTCCCTGTTCGGGGATTTCGCGTACGGCATCGTGGGAACCGCCATCGGCAAGGCGGCCCTCGGCACACTCCACTTCCACATCGCCGACGCGTCTATCACCCTGGCCGATATCGTGGCCGCCAACGAGGAAGGGTGGTCCTTTGCCGGTCATCTGCGCGGCTTCGACCCCATGCCGAATGTCTACGGCAAGACCTCCACAAGCACCTTCCTGGGCGTTGCGGGAACGGCCATGAATGACGACCCCGTCCCCACGCCGTTGCCGGCCGCCTTGTGGCTCATGGGTTCGGGACTGGGAGGGATCATCCTTGCGCGGCGCAAATTCACCGGCCCTGCCGCTGCATCCCTTCCGTAACCCTTTTCCCTTCCACCGGAGGCGAAACGGAGGGGAACGCCATTCCCGCCCGTTTCGCCTCCCCAATGCACTGCAGAACGAACCCGAAGCCGGCAGCCGGGGTTTTCCGCCGGTTTTCCCGCCCTCATCGCCGGGCACCGGTGACGGGCAGCCGGTGCAACCCGCCCCTCTCAGGAGAGCAGCATCACAACCGTCACAAAATAGGTTGCCAGGCTGAGCACGTCCTGAACGATGGTGGCGACCGGACCGGAACCGTAGGCAGGATCGACGCCGACGCGGGAAAGTATCCAGGGGAAGAGCAGGCCGATGCTGGTGGCGAATCCGCCGGCGGTGCAGATGGATGCTGAGACCGCGAATGCGAGCCGCGCATCGTCGAAGAACAGCACCACCAGGGGGAA
>JAAZOO010000001.1 GCA_012797715.1 Geobacteraceae bacterium
CTCTCCAGAACTACGCCCGGATGCGGGCGGCCTATTTCCAGTCCGTGTACAACCAGAAAATGTCCCGGGCCAATCTCGCGTATGCAGTGGGCGATGCGGGGCTCGACCGGTAAAGGCAATCAATCTCAAAAGGAGTACGGTATCATGAAAAAATGGGTAGCAGCGTGTCTCGTGGCAGTCTTCTGTATCGGCGCAGGAAGCCTTCCGGCGTCGGCGTCCGTAACCGACGAGGTGAAAAAGACCGTGGATCAGGTGGTTTCCATCGTGTCCGACGATACCCTGAAAAAACCCCGCAACGAGGCGAAACGGCGCGCCGCCCTGAAGAACGCCATCAGCGGAATTTTCGACTACGGCGAAATGGCCAAGCGATCCCTGGGGGTGAACTGGAAGGGGCGGAGCAAGGCAGAACAGAAGGAGTTCGTGGACCTGTTTGCAACCCTGCTGGAAAATTCCTATGCAGGGAAGATAGAATCCTACGAGAATCAGAAGATCGTCTACGACAAGGAGTCCGTTGATGGAAACTATGCGGAAGTGAAGTCCCGTATCGTGACCGCCAAGCGCGACGAGTACACCCTGGATTACCGGCTCATGAAACAGGGGAACCGGTGGATGGTCTACGATGTGGTCATTGAGGGAGTAAGCCTGGTTTCCAACTACCGTTCCCAGTTCAACAAGATAATTGCCAGCCAGGGGTATCCTTCGCTGGTGAAGAAGCTGCGCGCAAAGAGCGACGAAATCAAGGCTCCGTAGGAAGCAGGGGGCGGCAAGCGGCCGAGATGGGGGGACGTGACCTGGAAGCGGGTTTCACGGCCCCCTTTTTTGCGTCCCCGTTCTGGAAAAACAGGAATCAGGTCTCAGGATCGGGAGGGTATTGGCCGCTTTCCGGTGCACCACCCGAGAACGCGGCGATCTCCCGGAGGAATTCATAGCCGTATTTTCCCAGCTTGTGCCTTCCCACACCGCTTACCAGCAGCAGTTCGTCGGCTGTTGCGGGACGGCGGGCGGCCATATCGGTCAGGGCGGCGTCGCCGAAAACCACGAAGGGAGGGACCCCTTCCCGGTCGGCGATGCGTTTGCGCAGGGCGCGCAACGCCTGGAAGAGGTCATCGTCAGGTATCGCCGCCTTCCTTTTTGCGGCGCCTTTCTTCTGCGCCGCCTTTACCAGCGGCCGGGCCAGGATCAGGCGCTGTTCGCCGCGCAGCAGCGGCCGAGCGGCCTCGGTCAGCTTCAGTACCGAATAGTTTGCCAGATCCTGTTCCAGGTACCCAAGGTGCACCAGTTGGCGCAGCAGGCTCCCCCAGGATTCCGCCGGGATGTCTCTGCCGATGCCGTAGGTTGACAGGCGGTCATGGCCCAACTGCCGGACCCGTTCTCCGGTGGAGCCGCGCAGCACGTCAATCACGTGTCCTGTCCCGAAACGCTGCCCGACCCGGAAAACGCAGGACAGGGCCTTACGGGCCTCTTCCGTCGCGTCGAAGCGCTGTGGAGGGTCGAGGCAGATGTCGCAGTTGCCGCAGTCGCCGGACAGTCTCTCCCCGAAGTACCCGAGGAGTACCCGGCGACGGCAGTTCACGGCTTCGGCCAGGCCGACCATGGCGTTGAGCTTGTGCAGTTCAATCCTGTTCTGTTCCCGGTTCCTTCCGCTTTCGATAAGCGCCTTGGCCACCACAACGTCGCCGTAACCGAACAGAAGGAGCGCCTCCGCAGGCAGGCCGTCGCGGCCGGCCCTGCCGGTTTCCTGGTAGTAGCTCTCAACGTTGCGCGGGAGATCGTAGTGGACTACGAACCGGACGTTGGGTTTGTCGATTCCCATGCCGAAAGCGACCGTGGCAACCACGATCTGCAGGTCGTCGCGCTGGAATGCCTCCTGCACGCTCCGGCGCTCGCGATCCGGGAGTCCCGCGTGGTAGGGCGCGGCGCGGAAGCCGGCTTCCGCAAGACGGCAGGCAACCGATTCCACCCGTTTGCGGGACAGGGCGTACACGATGCCCGGATCCCCTTCGCCGCGCTCACGCAGGAAGGACATCAGCTGGGCGAAGGGCTTGACCTTCTCCGTCACCGTGTAGCGGATGTTGGGTCGGTCGAACCCGGCGATATACCAGGGGGCGCCCTCCAGGCCGAGCCGGTGGACGATGTCGGCGCGCGTCTGGGAATCCGCGGTGGCGGTGAGGGCGATCAGGGGGACACCGGGAAAGAGAGCGCGCAGGCGGCCCAGCTGCATGTATTCGGGTCTGAAGTCGTGTCCCCACTGGGAGATGCAGTGGGCCTCGTCCACGGCAAAAAGGGAGACGGCAATGCCGCGCAACCGTTCGAGAAAGGAATCGGTCATCAACCGCTCCGGCGCCACATAGAGAAGTTTGAGCTGCCCTGCATGGAGCTGCGCAAGCACCCGTCGAGACTCGGATTCTCCGAGGGTCGAGTTGTAGAAGGCGGCTGCAACGCCGTTAGCGGTCAGGCTGTCCACCTGGTCCTTCATGAGGGAGATGAGAGGGGAGACCACCAGGGCGGTTCCCTCACGGTGGAGCGCCGGTATCTGGTAACAGAGGGATTTTCCTCCTCCGGTGGGCATCAGCACGAAGGCGTCCCCGCCGCGGATCAGCCCTTCTACGATCTCTTCCTGATAGGGCCGGAAGGCGCCGTAGCCGAAGACGGTTTTCAGCGTTTCATGCGTTGTCATGTCACGTCGGATGCGGGCCCGGAGATGAGTCGATATCACGCCGCAAACCGGATCGAGATGCCGGTATGAGATCTTCGGGAAAGGGCCGGGGTCTCAGCTGTGTGGTCCCGTGATACCGTCGGGGAAACGGGAAAAATGCGGAAGGTGGAAAGCGAGTATCGTGGCGGCTGCATTTCCGCCCTGGAGCGGCGCAAGGTTGAACCGTGTCACGGCTCGAAAATCGGTCCGAAAAATTCCTCCATTTTCTTCCGGGCATTCAGGGCAATTCCATGGGTGCCCCGCAGTTTTCCGGCAATCAGGTCCTCGACGATGCGGTGATCCAGTTCTGCGTTCTTCGCCCATACGTTTATGGTCATGCCCGTGGCGCCGAGTTTTTCTTCAATAATCCGTAGTCTCTGCTCGCTATTCATCTGTTCAGGCTCCCGTAAAAAATGATGCATGCGTCGCCGGGCCGTGCCCGGAGCACATGGCGCGCATCTCTTTTCCCGCATGCAGTCTGCAAAAAAAGAAAAGGCTTCACCAGCAGAATTTATGGGTAAACTCCGGTTCAGGCAGTTTCCCAAGTGTATGAAATAAGGCAAGTTTAACGACGGAATAGCTCTTAAATCCGTAAGCTTTTTTGGTAGTCACTTTTGCCTTGTTGTTGAGGCCCTCCACCGCACCCAGGGCTATCAACTCTTTTGCTCGGAACCAGTTGAGCAGAAGTTCCCGGTGAGAGCGCAGCATGCGGGCAACCTTTTTCATCGGATCGATACGTGAACGCATGGTTCGACTGCACCAGTCATCAAGGAATCTGGCGGCCCAACCGGCGCTCTTGTAGCCCCAGAAGCGCTGGAAGTCCTCCTTGAGCAGGTAGGCCCTCACCGTCTTGAGGTTGATGGCGAGAAGTTCCTGGAGCTTGACAGTCTGCTTCTCGGTGCGGTTCTCGGGTCGCTTGAGCAGGCACCAGCGGCTGCCTTTCAGTACGGGTTCCTTGCCTTGGGCCTTGAGCGTCTTGACTTCCGTCGCTCGTACCTTGTCGATGGCCTTGTTCATATGGGTCATGATGTGGAAACGATCCAGAATATTGATAGCCTTGTCTGCCATTTCGGCGACAATCCTAAGGCACGGTTTCCACATGTCGGTACAGACGAATCTGAGCTTTGACGAACGTTCAGCGCCGAATTCCTGAAAGAAGCTCTTCAACGTGTCGCCGGTACGGTCTTTACCAATCCAGAGAAGTCTTTTGCATCCGGCGTCTATCTGGTAGACCAGAGTCAGAAACTTTGACCCTTTCTTCTTCCAGCAGATTTCGTCGATGCCGATTGCGGTAACGTTGTCCAGGTCACGGTTGGCAAGGCCCCAGGCAACCGCCATCTTTAAGAGCAGAACACGTTGTCCCATGTTGTCTGAAAGGCATCGGCAACCTCTTTCCAGTAAAGACGTTTTGCCCATTTTGCCAGGAACCATGCATAGGTGGTGGTCAGGTGATTTTTCCCTTCCGCCCAGGGAACCCTTTCTACTTTTGTGCCGCACCGAGGGCACTCAACACGTCGCATGGCATAGACAAAAAATACCGTGATGCCCCACAAGGGTACGAACTCGAACGGTCTGACCGGCAAACTGTCATAGCCGGGACCGGTTGTACAGCAAACCGAGCAGACAGGACGACTGCCTTTTCGAGGTCGAATCTCTATTTCAAGGAGCAAACGGGCCGACTTCTCAACCAGACGGACGGAGCCGTACACAAAACCACTATGAAATTGAACCCGATTCAGTATAGACTTGAGCAGCATCCTGTCCTCCTCGCCTGGAATTGGTCTCTTGGTCGAAACCAGTAATGCCAGACTTGAAGGCTGGATGCTCTGTTTTATCAACCGGGTTGCTGTTCAACCAGACTCCTCTGATTAGCTACCCACAGATTCTGCGGAAGAACCGTAATCATATCTAACAGCCTATCACCCTTCACTATTTCCAGTGAGTAACAGACATTAATTTTCGGCAAGACACTGTTCAATTATCAAGTCTAGCTCTTGGACAAAATCATAATAAGCATTATTAGTAGAAGCATAGAAACATTCTGAAAATTTTCTTTGATTATTAGATTGCATCAATGCAATACAATACTTTTTTATCGCATTCTTACGGATATATCTTTCTTTCGGAGATTCCTGATTATATCCGGATATCGAATTTGTATAACAGGAAGCATAACTATTAAACATAACACTATTTGTATTTACATTGTAAGTATTTGACTTAACATCATCGTGTATTCTGACTTTGTTTTTTGTATTTTGTTGGTATATTATCCTTATTGTCCGTCATATGAACACCAGAGCTATCTTCCCAAACATAAGTTGTAGCATGCACAATTGAGAAGTTATAATTTATTACAAATATAAGCAGCACTACAGTTAATTCTTTTATAAATTTAGCATTAAACTCTCCTACGACATAATTCATATTATGTTACCATTCAATAATATCATAGAGTAATATATTTTTATTCTGAATAAGCAAATGATTTCTGGTATCTAACCGCATCCATAAGCTTAGTAAAGTCTACCTTTGGATAGTCATCAAGGTTTTTTACATTAAGCCATTGTTTTGCTTTGAGCGTTTCTATTTGATTGATGTTATATCTTATATTTTCATATATATAGTCATCAATACGCTTTTCAATAACGTTAGCCTTCCAATTATCTGGACTTATCCTGTCTCTCCTTAAATACATCATCCACTCATCATAATCTTCCAAGCGATTACTTGTGTTAAAAGTAGGCTTAGCGCCCTGCAAATTACGCAACGTCACTTTTCTAAAAACAATATTTTCATGAGGCGGATTGTCTTCCCATATTTGCGTCCAAATATCTGCCGTTATCTTAACTAGTTCAGTATAAATATAGTTGTTTATAATATCTTCTCCGGTTGCGATACACCTTCTATCGTTAATGCTATTTATTGCGTAAAGCACATCAATTTTTGATCTAATATCTATATTGTTATATCTATATGATATAATATAATCATCTGGTGAAAACTCCTGATAACTCTTGGTCGCTTCAACAAGATAATAATTAGCGACATCATTTTTGTTTGTTGATCTCAAACCTATTTCTATTATATTTCTAACAGTGCGAGCAAATACATCAATAATATAGCTAGTGTTATTTCTATAATCTGGCTGTCTTAGTCTTTTTGATATAGTCAAAACATCATCTGTGAAAGCTTCTTTAGACAATGCGCCATGATCCCACTTACTGCCTACCTTCTTCCAGTATTCTTCGCCACTTAAATTTGATTGTTTTATTATAAAATCATAATTTGGTTGGATGTGCACTGCTTGTGCTTTCCTGTTAAATCTTGTTGGTCGTTTAATGGTTTTATCTTTCAGTATAATTTCTGTCAATTTTACTGGAAGCAAAAAACAGACGTCTTCTATAAATCTCTCAGATATTGCAATTGAATTTGTTTCATGAACAAGAGTTCCATCAACATTCCTTATAGTGTATGCATAAGAATTACTTACGAACAAAACACAGCAAAGAACTAATGTTATCTTGTTTTTCATTTGCCCTCCCATTTTTGTAATTACACTAGTTAACAGTGGTAAAGTTCATGAAATATATATGTTTCTCATAGTATTTAAACGAGCCATCTTATTTAAGTATATATATCAGGGCCTTGAAAAACTGCCAGATTTTATCCCTATAACCTCCTGCTGAGGTTTTCGGGGACGCTTTTTCAGATTTTGTCGGTAATGTTTCGGTTGTCTTTGCCTTTGGCTTCACCAGCAGAATTTGTGGGTGAACTCCGGTTCAGGCAGTTTCCCAA
>JAAZOO010000492.1 GCA_012797715.1 Geobacteraceae bacterium
CGGCAGTTGGAGGCATCCTTCGTTCTCTCCGATTGCCGTCTTTGTGCTGCTCTAAGCTCATTTCACTACAGCCGATGCACTCACTCTCCGGGTTCGGACAGTATCGGCTGTGACCGCTCCATTTCGCTAAGAGCAGCAACGAAATACGACAGAGTCGCTCTCTGCGGATACCTCCAACTGCCGGTTTTAGGATAATCGATGCTTTCCGCTATTCTATCTGGCATATCATACCACCTTAGCGCTTCCCTGCCGGGCGTTTCCGCGTTTTACCGGTCCCGCAGCTTCCCTTCGATTCCGGTGGGACACCGTACAGAACAAGGAGAGTGCCGACGTCAGGGAGAAAAATGGTATTCGGTTACATTTCTGAAACGGCTCACCAGGTAAAGACTGTGCACCGTAACGGCAATCAGTGCGCAGGTGGGAGAGGAGAGGAATTCCTGAAGATGGGGATGCCTCTCCAGGTAGAGACGCTCGGCACCGGCCCTTTCCGTGCCGGACAGCTCCCGGCAACTGCCGAGCAGGGTAACGGCGACCGCCTGGAGGAAATCATCGACGCTGTTGGATCGGTTGTCGACGAGCAGCGCCACCCGGCTGTTCGAGCGCAGATTGGCGAACTTTCGCGTGTCGCGGGCGGTGGCGAAAAACAGCGTGCGAAGATCCTCGGTGACCGCAAATGCCACCAGGCTGGCGTAGGGATGACCGGAACACTCGGTGGACAGCACGGCCAGGGACTGGGAGTCAAACAGCTCCCGCATCCGGGTACGATCGCAATTGGATTCAGACACGGCGGCTCATTTATTCGAAAGTGCAGGCAACGGCATCCCTGCCGTCCCCCTCAGACAGCCTTGGGACACCCTCTCCCGAACCGGGGACCCTGCGAAGCAGGGACAGGGGGAGAATCGCCCTATTCATCGGGAAGCTGCCGGGCAACGGCCCTGAACTCTTCCTGAACCGCAAGGAAGGATTCCACCACGAGGGGATCGAAATGGGTTCCCTTGTTCCGGGAAATGATCTCCACCGCTTCCTCATGGGAGAAAGAGGGCTTGTAGCGTCGCCTGCAGATGAGTGCGTCGTAGACATCCGCCACCGCCATGATCCTGCCGAACAGGGGAATGTCCTCTCCGGCCAATCCTTCCGGGTAGCCCGAACCGTTCCATTTCTCGTGGTGGGAATAGGCAATGACCTTCCCGAACTGGAGGAAGGAATCCTTGACGTCTTTTCCGTAGAGGTGTTCCGCCCTCTCGATGGCGTCACGACCGTAGAGGGTATGCTTCTTCATCTCCCGGTACTCGTCCTCCGACAGGGTGCTCGGCTTGAGCAGGATGCTGTCCGGAACCCCCACCTTTCCGATGTCGTGGAGAGAGGCGGAGCGATAGAGGAGATCGATGGTTTCGTTGTCAAGGATACGGGAGAATTTCGGGTTGGTTGCCAGCTGGTTGCACAGGATCCTCACATAGTGCTGGCACCTCTCGATATGACGCCCGGTCTCGCTGTCCCGTGTCTCGGTAAGGGCTGCCAGGCACTGGATGGTGAAGTTCTGCATCACGACCAGTTCCCGGTTGCGGCTCTTGACCGTCTGCTCCTCCCGCAGGTATTTAATGAAGGTGAGGATGGAAAATGTGGATCCCAGGGTTACCAGGGGGAAGAGGGGGGAAACAAAGATGCCCCTGCTTCCCAGCATCCAGCCGGATGCCAGCCACAGGCCGATGCCGACGAGGATGATAAGGGAAAGGCCCAGGAGGGAACGGGTCCAGCTCAACAGGAGAGCGGAGACAACGCCGCAGACGAGCACCGCCGTCACCTCCGCTCCCAGTGCCCAGGAGGGGCGCGAGATGAACTCTTTGTTCAGGATATTCCTGATGATGGTTGCATGGATCTCGGCGCCGGGAAGCGCCGGCGTGAGAGGGGTGGCGTGGAGCTTTTCCAGGCCCGCGGCCGACGAGCCCAGGATGACGATTCTGCCCTGTATCCGATTGGGCGGTACGCGGCCGAGCAGAACGTCCCGGGCCGGAATGGTGGTGAAATGTCTCCCCTTTTCAAGAAAGCGGATCAGGAGATTCCCCCTGGAATCGACCGGAATGGCGGTATCTCCCAGCACGATACTCTCCAGCCCTCGCGGAGACACTTTCAGGACCGGACTCCGGTTTCCCGTGGCATGGAGCACCGTTGCCAGGGCAAGGTTGGGGTACAGTCTCCCCCGGAACGCTATCAGGAGCGGCACGCGGCGCAGGACACCGTCGGCATCGGGAATCACATTGAAAAAACCGGAAGCCGGGGCTGCCCTGCCCAGGACCGGCACGCTGCACACGGCGCCCGTAGCCCGGTGCAGTCCCGCCGGGATTGAGGGAGCCCCCGGTTTTCCCATAATCGCCGGCTGCAGCGGGTAGAGGGGGCAGTCGTCCGAATCCGTTCCCTCCCCGGAAAAGAGGAAATCGTAGGAGAGGACAACGGGGCCTTTCCCAAGGACTTGGGAAAAGGTCGCGTCGTTGTCCGCCATGTTGGCGGGTATCCCCGCCAGGTCCAGGCGCACGCCGTATTCTCACCGGATATCCTCCCGGACGACGTTCAAGGAAGTGCGGTCGGGCTCGGGAAAGAACATGTCGAGGCAGATTCCCGCCGCGCCCTGTTCCTGTAACTTCCTGACAAGAAGCCCGACCCGGTACCGCGGCCACGGCCACTGGCCGAACCGGGCAAGGCTTTGTTCGTCGATGTCGATGATTACGGGATTGTCCGGGGTGCCTCCGCTCCCGGAGTACTCCGCGCGGAGGAGAGTGTCGTAGACCTTGGAATCGAGGAAACGGAAAAATACCGGCTGGCGGACTGCCAGTGCGGCCACAAGGAGTGTTGCCAGGACGCCGGCGAGAAAGATCCAGCCGCGCATGGTTTTGGGTTTTGCCAGGAGTGCAGCCCGTACCGCCAGGAACGTCATGACGTCCTATCCCCCTTGTGCGGATTGGAAAGCGATTGTACCGAGTATCCGGAGGTACCGGATGGATTCGTGCGAAAGAGGGACTCCCCGGTTGCCCTGCCTGAAACGCCTGCCTTGCAAGGCGCCGGCGTTTCAGCGCACGACAACCTCGACCCGCCGGTTGCGGGGTTCCTGCACTTCGTCCGCCGTCTTTACCAGTGGGTTATCCTCCCCGTGGGAGGCCACCTCGATGAGTCCTTCTTCGATTCCCAGGTAGACGAGCATCTTCCTGACGAGAAGGGCGCGCTCCAGTCCCAGGTTATAGTTGTACTCCCGTGTGCCGACCCGGTCGGTGTGCCCTACGACGCTCACATCCGTGGACTTGCGGTCCACCGTTGCCGGGAGCACCGTGGCCAGCAGCCTCCTGGATTCATCCGTCAGTTCGGTGGAGTCCGTTTTGAAATAGAGGATGAAATGGATAGGGGGAAGGGGGAGCGCATCCAGGGCCGCACCGAAATTCTTCCGGACGGCTTCGTCATCCATGGCCGCCGGAGGAGAAGGCGCGGTTGTCGCTGAGGAAATCACGGTCGCCTGCTTCTGTACGCTGATGAGCTGGGAACCGGCCTGGTTGGACACGACAATGCTTCCTGTTTTCCCTTCCGAATCGGGCAGCAGGACGACAAGGTTCCTCTCCCCTGCGCAGGACGCCAGCAGCAAAAAGGCCGGGGCAAGGAAAAGCGCAATGCTGATGCTTCTCATGGGGATACCTTTCCCGGCGCTCCCGGTCCGGGGCCGGTAAAGCGCCGCTCTCGGGGGACTCCGCACGGCGCGGACTACCTCCCGGGGTCTTCGACCTTTACCGCGAATGCAGTTCCGCGGATGCCGATATTCGCCACCGGTGTCTCAAACCGCACCGATTCCGGAGACAATTTTCCAATAATTCCGGTCATGCAGGCTGCGGTTCCCCGGAGCAGGCGGGTGATGAACGACAGCTTCCCCTGCGCCGGAGAAAAGAGGAACTCGTTGATGGCCACCTCGCTGTCCGGTCCGATGGAGAGGCGGGTGTCGTCACGGAAAATCATGGACAGGGAGCCGTCCGCACCGGTCTTCAGGGAATCGTTAGGGAAAACCCTGGTTCCGGCCTTCGTGTCGATAGGGTTACGGTTCCGGATGATGGTTGCCGTGCCCTGCACCGTTTTGATGCTCCCCACCGGCATCTCGGTCCCGTACGCGAAAAGAGGGACGAGGAGACAGAGGGATGCCATGCATGCAACAAGCTTTTTCATGGTCGGCTCCTCCTTGAAGCGCCCGTTTCAGGTATGCACCGGTTTGCGGGGTGCGCTTCGCTGCTGATACCCTGGCTGCACGGCTCTTTCCCGTGCGCATGTACCCGATGCGGGGGGGTCCCTGCCATCCACCGGCCACGTCTCCGGCCAGACCGCGGCACCGGGAATCATGATTAACAGCCCTTAAAGTAAACCCTGCCTTCCGGGCAAGTCAAGCACAGAAAACGGGGGACCATGACCTGTGTCCTCCTTACGGGACCGCTCGGGCAACGGTAACGACGGACACCTCCTTCGCCCCGGCGCGCGCAAGGGTGCGGGCGCATTCCGCCACCGTGCTGCCGGTGGTGTAGACGTCGTCCACCAGCAGGACTCGCTTTTCCCTGATGCGCTCGGGATGGGCCACCGTGAAGGCGCCGCGCACGTTCCGTTCCCTGTCGGAAACGGAAAGGCCCACCTGCGGTTCGGTCCAGCGGGCGCGGCGCAGGTTGTTGACCGACAAGGGAAGGGACCAGCGTTCGGCCAGGATGCGCCCCAGGAGCTGGGACTGGTTGAACCCCCGTTCCCGGAGGCGCCTGGTGTGCAGAGGAACCGGAATGATGCACTCGGGCGCCGTATCCCGCGCGAAACCGGAGAGGGCGCGGGCGGCAAGAAGCCCCAGGGTGCGCGCCAGGTACATCTTCCCTCCGTACTTGAAGCGGTGGACGAGCTCCTGCACCATGCCGTGGAATTCCACTGCGGAGCGCGCCCCGGCAAAGGGGGGCCGCTCCGTCAGGCACGGCCCGCAGGGGTGGTCGTTCCCGTGTTCGGTGATAAAGGGAGCCCCGCACACCGGGCACAGGGGGGAGGCAATGGGCGCAATCCTGTCCCAGCAGCCTGCGCAGAGGGGAATCTCCCCCTTTCCCGGCACGTGCGCCCTGCACCCATGGCAGAGGGGGGGGAAGATGATATCGAGAAACGCCCGTACCAGCATCCCTTCAGAAGCCCAGTTCCTCGTTGACTACCAGGACACGCATATCGGTGTACTTCGGCTTGCGCTCCAGCACGGTAACGGCCCTGCAAATCCGTTCCGGCGTGTCGCAGTCGCAGCAGACCCCTGTCTCGGCACAGGGCGTCCGGTACTTCAGCCGCCGGGCATTGGGAGGGGACGCCCAGTTTTTCACCCTGGCAACCGCCGCTGCCGCATCACCGTCGACCAGCTTGTTTCGTCCCGCCACCACGATGACTTTCCGGGGACCGAAAATCAGGGAGGCGACCCGGTTGCCGACACCGTCGATATTCACCAGCAATCCGGACAGGGTGAGGGCATTGGTGCCGGAAAGGAACA
>JAAZOO010000493.1 GCA_012797715.1 Geobacteraceae bacterium
GCCCTCCGGGCTCCGCTCCCTGTACACCCTGTTCCGCCGCTTCCTGGCGGCCAGCGCCCAGGGGCCTGCGGCCGTCATCGCCCGCTGGGGCGACCGGCTCGTGTTCAGCGTCGATGCCCTCGGCCTGCGCCCCCTGTGGTTCGGCGAAACGGAGACGGAATATTTCGCATCCTCGGAACTGGGTGTGGTTCCCCACGGAGAGGTGGTATCCGACCCCCGTCCTCTGGCACCGGGGGAAAAGGTGGGGCTGCGCATGTCTTCCGGCCGGCCGGTACAGATCTTCGAGCACCGGGAACTGATCGCCGAAGTCCTGGCAGCGGTATCCGGCCTCACCGACCTGTCGGCCCACGAACGGGAGCACGTCCCGGCGGCCGGCCTTCCGGAAGCCCCGGCGGAGGCCTCTGCTCCGTTCCGGCGCATGGCAGGGCTCCGGCAGGAGAACCTGCTTGCAGCCAATGCCTGGAAAACCAGCGATCTCCTTTCCCTGCGCCAGTCGGCCAAGAAGGGGAGGGAACCCATCGCCTCCCTGGGCTACGACGGTCCCCTGGCGGCCCTCTCGGCATCGCGCCAGAACCTGTCCGATTTCTTCAAGGAACAGGTGGCGGTTGTGACCAACCCCGCCATCGACCGGGAGAGGGAAAGGGAGCACTTCTCCACCCGCGTCCACCTTGGGCCGCGCCCCCTCCTGCGCAAGGGAGGCCGGCACGCCGTTCTTCTTGAGATTCCTCTCCTCACGGGGGGAAGGCGGCGCCCATCCCTTTCCCCGGACCGCACCATCGCGCGGGAGGCAGGGACCTGCACCCTGGAAGACCTTCTCGCCTTCTTTTCCTCCGGCCGGGGCCGCTGCCGTGTCCTCTCCTGCTCACTCCGCCCCGGAGAGACCGTCAGCGCAAGCCTGGAAAGGCTCCGTTGCGAAGCGGTGTCCGCGGTCTCCCGGGGGTGCAGGCTCCTCCTCCTGGACGACGGCGGGGCGTTCACCGGGGCTCTCTCCTTCCTCGACCCGGGCCTGGCAACCGCGGCCGTGCACCGGGCGCTGCGGGAGGCTGCCGTGGCGGGCGGTGAAAACCTGCGGCGCAGAGCGTCGCTCATCGTCCGTTCCGGGGCGCTCCGGGACCTCCACGACCTGGCGTTCCTCCTGGGAATGGGCGCCGACGCCCTCTGCCCCTACCTGATGTGGGAGGTGGCGGACGAGGAGGAGAACGGGGTGCGGAACCTGCTGGGGGTACTGCGTGTCGGGCTGGAAAAGGTAATCTCCACCATGGGGACCCACGAGATGGGGGGCTACGGCAGGTTTTTCGCCTCCATAGGCCTCTCCTACGAGGTGGCGGCGGTATTCGGCGCGCCCAATTTCTGCGGCTCGTTCCGCAGAGGCCTGACCTTCGCGGACCTGGAACGCGACGGCCGGGAGCGGCGGAAACTGGCGAGGAGCAGCAGGCAGCAGCCGGTGGAGACCCAGTTTCGCATCTATCCCCGCATCTGGAAGATGGTGGGCGCGGTGGCCAAGATGGAGGAGAATTACGCCGAGTTGTCGAGACTGGTGCGGCAGCTGGAAAACGAGCATCCCCTGGCCATCCGCCACCTGACCGACTTCCGCTTCCGTGACGAGGTGGCCGTGGATCCGGCCGAGGTGGACGCCTCCGTGGCCGGGCACGACCTTCCCATCTTCATATCGGCCATGAGCTTCGGCTCCCAGGGAGAGACCCCGTTCCGCATCTACGCCGAGACCGCGCGGCGCCTGAACATCGTCTGCATGAACGGCGAGGGGGGGGAAATCGCCGATATGCTGGGGATGTACCGGAAAAACCGCGGCCAGCAGATTGCCTCCGGCAGGTTCGGGGTGACCATGGAGTACCTGAACTCCACCGACTTCCTGGAGATCAAGGTGGGCCAGGGGGCGAAACCGGGGGAAGGGGGGCACCTGCCCGGATTCAAGGTGACGGAGAAGATCGCTGCGGCCCGCCATGCGGCGCCCGGCGTGACCCTCATCTCTCCCTCCAACAACCACGATATCTACTCCATCGAGGACCTGGCCCAGATCGTGGAGGAACTCCGCACCGCCAATCCCCATGCCCGCATATCGGTGAAGGTTCCGGCGGTGGCGGGCATCGGCACCATCTCCCTGGGAGTCGCCAAGGCGGGCGCCGACATCATCACCATCAGCGGTTATGACGGCGGCACCGGCGCGGCGCGGCGCCATGCAATCAAGTATGTGGGTTTTCCGGTGGAGATCGGAGTGCGGGAGGCCCATTGCGCCCTGGTGGAGGCGGGGATGCGGGACCGCCTGGAGATATGGGCCGACGGGGGGGCAAAGACCGGCCGGGACGTGGTCAAGCTCATGCTCCTGGGTGCGAACCGGGTCGGATTCGGCACCATGGCCATGGTGGTTATCGGCTGCACCGCCTGCCGGGGGTGCCACCTGGGCACGTGCCACGTCGGGATCGCCACCCAGATCGAGACCGCCGAGGAAGCCCGCGCCCGGGGGCTGAAGCGCTTCGTGCCGCGGGTTCTGGAAAACGGGGTCATCTACCAGACCACCTTTTTCCGGGCGCTGGGGCGGGAGATCCGCACCCTGACCGCCAAACTGGGATACCTCCGCACCCGGGACCTGGTGGGGGACGCCCACCTGCTGGAGCAGACGCGGGGACTGGATCGCCTTGACCTGACCGCTCTCCTGGCCCCGCCCCCCCCCGGCACGGTACGGCGCGATCAGGGCGCGGTCCGCATCATCCGCAAACCCCTCAATTACCTTACCTCCCTCATATCCGGCCTGGTCACCGAGGCGTTCGACGGCGGGAGCGAACGGGTCCACTACAACGACGACAACGCCTCCAGTTCGGACCGGGCCATCGGCACCTACCTGGCCGGCGCCCTGGTGAGGGCCCGCCGGGAAGGACGGCTCTCCGGGGCGCGCGACGCGGTCCTCCACTTCCGCCGGGACTCCATCCCCGGCAACGGCCTGGGAGCCTTCACCGCGGAACCCCTCACCATCCATGTGGAAGGCGGGGCGCAGGACGGGGTGGGGAAATCCGCCAACGGCGGCAGGATAACGGTCCTGAAAGGGGAGAACCGCCACGGGGTCCGTGTCGGCGGCTCGGTGGGGAAGGGGCTTGCCTACGGCGCCCAGGGAGGGACCTTCCTGATTCAGGGGGACGCGGACAGCCGGGCCTGCATCCGCCTTTCGGGCGGCGACGTGGTGCTGGGGGGACGTATCCGGAGCCCGCTTGACGATGCCGGAGGGTACCTGGCAGAACGGGCCAACTTAAAGGGGTTCGCCTTCGAGTACATGACGGCGGGGCGTGTCGTGGTGCTGGGGGATCCCGGCCCCTGGATATGCTCGGGCATGACCGGCGGCACGGTCTACTGTCGCCTGGACCCGGAGATGGGAATGGATCGGGAGGCGTTGCGCCGCAGGCTGGCCAAGGGCGCCCATGTGTCGATCCGTGATCTGGAGGAGGAGGACATTGCCGCACTGGAGGAGCTCCTCGGACTCTATCACCGGGAACTCCTTTCCTCCCACCAGGACGAGGAGGCGGACTGGGTGGAGGGGGTCATGGCGCGCTGCCGCACCGCCTTTGTCTCCATCGTGCCGGAACCGGCGCCTCCGGTGGTGCCGACCGACGAATAACGGGCCGGAACTGTTCACCGAAGGGAGGAGAACCGGGAAAGGGAAAGGGGCCTGCCCCCCGTCCCCCTCCCTCCCGGCCGGATCTAGCGGCACGTGTAGAATTCGGGTTCGCCGATGACTATCTTCCTGGCGGTATCGTGATTGATGCGCAGCTCCGACCCGATGAAGAGCTTTCTTACTCCCCTGACTTCAAAATCCACCCCTTTCGTCTGGCCGGGCCGGATGGTCAGGCTTTTCAGCACCACTCCCTCTCGGCCTTCAGCCCGGAAATGGAAAGTCATGTTTGCCTTGATGGCACCGTCGATGAAGATGCTCGCCCGGAACCGCCCGTATTTTCCGTTGGGCTTCACGTACGCGGAGAAGTACGCCATGCTGAGGGGCGAGGAGTTGGTAATCCCCCAGCGGTAGGTTCTCTGGGGCGTGCGGAGAGACGATGCGTCCTGGGTGAGGATGGTCCCGTAATAATCTTCATACAGCTGAGGCGACTTCACCGGCAGGGTGGAGATCCGGGGACAGGCATGGGGCGCATCGTCCGCGTCTTCCCACGGGCTACCGACGCCGGTCGCGCCGGCTCTCCCCCTGTCGTGGGCGATGCCGGCCGCGTCATGGACGGTCGGTGCGTAACATGCGCACAGGATGACGGGCAGGGTCAGGGCAAAGCCGATTCTTTTCATGGGTCTTCCTCCTCCTGAGAAAATAGAAAATTGATTCATGATAAGGGAAAAAGCATTCTCCGCAAAACCATTTTTTCCACAACGGCACGGAATCCCAGGCAGGTTGACGGAATCCCGCCTCTCTGCTACCTTCATCAGGCAATTTCCCGATGCACTGTTTTTCCGATACATCCAGGAGGAGCCTCCCCATGCTGGAACTCTCCGAGTATGTAAAGATTTTCATTGCCATTCTCGCCATCCTCAACCCCTTCGGCGTACTGCCGCTGTTTCTCTCCGTCACCGGGACCTCTCCGGAGCCGGAACGGAAAAAGATAGCCCGCACCGTGGGGCTGGCCGTGGCCGGCGTGCTGGCGCTCACTGCCCTGGTGGGCGACACGGTGCTGCGGCTGTTCGGCATCAGCATCGCCTCCTTCCAGGTGGGGGGAAGCATCCTGCTGCTGCTGATGGCGGTCTCCATGATGTTCGCCAAAGACTCCACGGGAACGGATGAATCGCCCGCCGCCGCGCCGGATCTGCGCAGCGTGGCCGTGGTTCCCCTGTCGGTGCCGCTCCTGGCCGGCCCCGGCTCCATCTCCACCATCATCATCTACGCAAACCTGGCCGCAAGCCCGCTCCACATCGCGCTGATCATCCTCTGCATCGCCGTTGCCTCCTTCGCCACCTGGATCATCCTCCGGCTGGCAACCGGTATCGGCAGGCTCATCGGACCGCTGGGACTCAGCATCGTCAGTCGCCTCATGGGCCTCCTCCTGGCCTCCATTGCGGTGGAGTTCTTCGCCAAGGGAATCGTCAAGCTCCTGCCGGGTCTTGGCTGATCCATGAAAACTCCGGCTGTTTCCATACTCCTCCCGGCCCGCAACGAGGAGCGGTTCCTCCCGGCTGCCCTGGATTCCATCTTCCGCCAGACGTTTTCCGATTGGGAACTGGTGGCCGTGGATGACGGCTCCCAGGACGCTACCCCCGCCATCCTTGCCGAGGCGGCGCGGCACGACCCGCGGGTGCGCGTGCTGCGGCCGTCCCGGCGCGGGCTGGTCGCGGCCCTCAATGCAGGACTCGATGCCTGCCGCGCACCCCTGGTGGCCCGTATGGACGCCGACGACATCTCCCACCCCCGTCGGCTTGAACTGCAGGCGTCTTTCCTGCGGGAGACCCCTTCCGTCGGCCTGGTGGCCTGTGATTTCCGCTCCTTTCCCCGGGCCGCCCTGGGTTCGGGAATGGCCGCCTACGAGACCTGGCAGAACAGCCTCTCCTCCCATGAGGATATCCTGCGCGACCTGTTCGTGGAATCGCCCTTCGTTCACCCCAGCGTCCTGTTCCGCAGGGAAGAGGTGCTGTCGGTGGGCGGCTATCGGGACCGGGGCTGGGCCGAGGACTATGACCTGTGGCTGCGGCTGGCCGCGGCCGGGGTCCGCTTCGCACGGCTTTCCCGGACGCTCTTCTTCTGGCGGGAACGGCCGGAGCGGGCCACGCGCACCCTTCCGGAATACACGGCCGCCGCCTTCCGCGCCTGCAAGGCCCATCACCTGAAACGCCGGTTCCTCAGGGGAGCAGAGGAAGTTCTGCTGGCCGGGGCCGGTCTGGAAGGACGGGCCTGGAGCCGCGCCCTGCAGGGGGAGGGCATCCGGGTGTCCGGCTGGGTCGACGTGGATCCGAGGAAGATAGGGCGCATCCTCCACGGCGCGCCGGTATCCGCCGCCCACCAGGTGACGGCGGGAAACGGGGTGAAGATGCTGGTAACCGTGGGAACCCGCGGGGCCCGGGATCAGATACGGAAGTGGGCGGACGGCGCGGGGTTCACGGAAGGGGTGGATTATCTGTGCGTGACGTAGGGTGCAGGAAGGGTCCGGAGTTCCCTAAATGGCATTCAACCTGAATTCGGCTGGAGGAGGCATCCTCCGTTCCCTCCGGATGCCCTGTTTCTGCTGCTCCAGGCGCATTTCGCAACAAGCGACAAGCCACCGACTGCGGACGGAATCCGCCTGAACTCCCTTATCGCGCCTGCATCGCCTGCGCACAGGTGAAGATGATGCCAAACCAGGCGGGGACCGCCCTGACGCTCCAAGCCGGCGGGAACCGCATGGCGGGGACATTTGGGGTATGTGAATGGAAACCAAGTCATGACGCAACGTTACATCAATAATTCCATCTACGGTGTGGATAGTTTTTTACGAGGCGATAGTTGGATATTTCGTCTAAAAATCAATGACTATGAACTGGTCATATTCATTTGGAACCTGGGGTTGCTGATTGTCCCGTGGCTGATGAGCACCCTGTTACGTCACATATGGCGCAGGACCCATTTTGACGGCATTCCGTACAAGCTGCTTGGGATGATTGTTTTCTTTCTCTGGCTGCTCTTCATTCCCAACACCGCATATGTCATGACGGAAGTGAGACACTTGCTTGATTATTGTCCCAGGGATTCGGCATTTCAGGTCTGCGAGCAAAACGCCTGGATGTCTCTTTTCTTTTTTATATACGCACTGTTCGGTTGGATATTTTTCGTCTATTTGACCGATCAGATGCGCTCTCTGATCGAGGAAATTTTCAATCACCTGGTTGGCGCCGTTTTTGTGGCGGCGCTCATACCTAGTATGGCCTTGGGCTTGCTCTTCGGCTTAATAAACCGCTGGAACAGCTGGGAGTTTTTTATCTACCCGGCAGAAGTGGCGGCCACAATCCCTGCATATTTTCAAGATCCCGTTTCCTTTGCAAACTGGCTGAATTTCAGTATTTTCCTTTATATTTTGTATTTTTGGGGCCATTGGCTGCTTAAAGACAGATTCAGGGAGAAATACCCTCTCAGATGAAATTCCGGCGATGAAGAGCTGTTCCGCGTCGACACAAACGGGGCTCATAGCACCAGGGCAATGCATACGACCGGGCCACTTCACTTGTTGTATTGCCCGAAGGCGCGGAATCTACCCATGGCATCCAACGACACCAATGGCATCATCATGTACCGGAGACCACGCGCCACATCTGCTTTGGAAGTCCATCCCGATCACGAAACGGTCTGGGTATCGCCCACCCGGATGTCAGAACTGTCCAACAGGGAGAAATCTGCCATTTCGAGACATGTGAGCACGTTTTCAGGGTATTCTCACGGCGCTTTTCCCGGTTGAAAAAAGCATTGCCCCCCTCGCACCGGAAATGCTATACAAACACATCACCTGAACCACAGGGTTTGACCCTGTGGTTTTTTATTTTTCACTACGGGAGTTTCCACGCATGATCAGCGCAACAAACGTGACCCTCTCCTACGGCAAGAGGGTCCTGTTCAAGGACGTGAACTTGAAATTCACCCCGGGCAACTGCTACGGGCTGATAGGCGCCAACGGCGCCGGCAAGTCCACCTTTCTCAAGATACTGTCCGGCGAGATCCAGCCGGACAGGGGGGATATCTCGGTGGGGAACGGGGAGAGAATCGCCGTGCTGCGCCAAGACCAGTTCGCCTTTGACGAGGAGACGGTCTTCACCACCGTGATCATGGGGCATGACCGTCTCTACCGGGTCATGGCCGAGCGTGAGGCGATCTATTCCAAGGGAGAGTTCAGCGAGGAGGACGGAATCCGCTCCGCCGAACTGGAGGCGGAATTCGCCGAGATGAACGGCTATGAGGCCGAGTCCGAGGCGGCCGTGCTCCTCAACGGCCTCGGCATCCCCGAGGAACTGCGCCACAAAAAGATGAAGGAACTGGAAGGTGGGGAAAAGGTGCGGGTGCTCCTGGCCCAGGCCCTGTTCGGCAACCCGGACGTGCTGCTGCTGGACGAGCCCACCAACCACCTGGACCTGAAGTCCGTCGCCTGGCTGGAAGACTTCCTGTTCCGTTTTCCCAACACGGTGGTCGTCGTTTCCCATGACCGGCACTTCCTGAACCAGGTGTGCACCCACATCGCGGACATCGACTTCGGCCGCATCCAGGTGTACGTGGGGAACTACGACTTCTGGTACCAGGCGAGCCAGCTGAACCTGAAGCAGAAGCAGGACGAAAACCGCAGGATCACCGACAAGGCCAACGAACTGAAGGAGTTCATCCAGCGTTTCAGCTCCAACGCCTCCAAGGCGAAGCAGGCAACCGCGCGGAAAAAACTGCTGGAGAAGCTGACCATCGAGGACATGCCCGTATCGTCGCGCAGGTACCCGTACGTGGTGTTCAAGCCGGAGCGCCCCTGCGGGGACGTTATCCTGGAGGCAAGGGGGCTTTCCAAGGCAATTGACGGAGTCCCGGTGCTGAACGACCTCTCCCTAACCGTGCGCAAGGGGGACAAGATCGCCTTCGTCGGCGGCACCAGCCTGGCGAAGACGACCCTCTTCCGGATTCTGGCCGGCGAGCTTGATCCGGACAGCGGCAGCTTCCGCTGGGGGGTGACCATCACCCCCTCCTATTTCCCCAGGGACAACAGCGAATACTTTTCCAGCGACCTGAACCTTATCGAATGGCTCGGCCAGTTCTCCCCCCCCACGGAAGGGGAGTCCTTCGCCCGCGGCTTTCTGGGGAGGATGCTCTTCTCCGGTGAGGAGGCGATGAAAAAGACCAGCGTCCTCTCCGGGGGTGAGCGGGTGCGCTGCATGCTCTCCCGGATGATGCTCTCCGGCGCCAACGCCCTCATCCTGGACGAGCCCACCAATCACCTGGACCTGGAGTCCATCACCGCCCTCAACAACGGGCTGATCTCCTTTACTGAGGTGGTTCTGTTCGCCTCCCATGACCACGAGTTCGTCTCCACGGTGGCGAACCGTATCGTGGAAATCACGCCGTCCGGGATCATCGACCGCGCAATGGGATTTGATGAGTACCTGCAAAACCCGGACGTGGCGCGGATGCGGGTCGAGATGAGCGGGGGCAATGGGGGGCTGAACCTGTAATCCCAAAAACGGCAGGCGCAGGAATGTCTCCGAAAGAGGGGCTCTGTCGTATCTCGCTGCCCGTCGGTGCGGATGGGAGGGGCCACAGCCGATACCGCCTGAACCCGAAGGGAGAGCCTGGCGGCTGGAGGGAAATGAGCGGAGATCTGCGGAAACAGGGCAGCCGGAGCGAACGGAGGATGCCTCCACCTGCCGAATCCGGGAAATATCCGGCCTGCCGGGACACGACAAGAAAGAACCGCACAGGGGGGCTTTCCTTTTTTTCCGAGAGCATATGGGGAAGGATTGCAGGAAGCACGCATCCCGGCTACACTGTAACAGGCTGTGCAAAAACGGTACGAGGAAGGTCGGATGCAAGGCGCACGGAGCGCAGCACCCGAGACATATCACATAGATAGGCGAGGGTGCGAGCACCGCGCAACGCCGCAGACGGCCTCCCCAGTAGTTTTTCAACAGCCTGGTAAACGGTCGCTGGGGGAAGGGCATCCCGGCCCGAACTCTGGAGGGAGGACAAAAGCGGCATGCCGGATGAAACGCGGATCAGGGTGGAGGCTCTCCGGAGGTGGCTGATTCTGTTCGCCGTATTTGCCGTGACGGTCCTTGCGGGAGGCTACGGGTACTTCCGCGCCGAGGAAGGTCGCATCAGCCGGGAAAAATACCGCGAGATTGCCGCTATCGCCGACCTGAAGGAACAGCAGATCCGGCACTGGCGCACGGAGCGTCTGACCGATGTCCGCAGACCCGCGGAGAGTCCTTTTTTCCGGGAGGAAATGGAAAAATGGCACCGGGCAGGGTTCCTCTCCCTCCCCCGGGAAAAATTCCGGGAACGCCTGAAGCAGGAACGGTCCAGGAGCTTGAGAGACGCCCTCCTTCTGTCTCCGGATGGGAAAATCCTCCTTTCCGCGACGGATGAACCGGACCCGGTCAACCCCGCCACAATGCGCGCTCTCGGCTTCGCGCTGGCCGGCCGGGAAGCAATCCTCTCCGATTTCTACCTGTGTCCCAACGGCAGGGTGCACATCGACGCGGTCGCTCCGGTGCTGGACAAAGGCGGCACGCCGCTGGCGCTCCTGGTGCAGCGGTACGACGCTGCAGACTACCTGTATCCCCTGATCCAGTCCTGGCCCATCCCCAGCAAAAGCGCCGAGTCGCTCCTGGTGCAGCGCCACGGCAATCACGCCCTGTACCTCAACGACCTTCGCCATCGCCCCCGGGCTGCCCTTTCCCTGCGCATTCCCCTTGACCGGGACGATGTTCCTGCCGTGCAGGCGGTCAGGGGTAGAACGGGAATGTTCCGGGGGACCGATTACCGCGGGGTGGAGGTGCTGGCCGACCTGCGCCCCGTTGCCGGGTCGCCCTGGTTTCTGGTCGCCAAGGTGGATGAGGCGGAAATACTGGCGGAGGCCCGCTACCGCGCCGCGGTGATTGCCCTGTTCGCGCTCGGGTTCATCCTTGTGGCAGCCATGGCGACCGCCTACGCCTACCGGCGCCGTCAGGCAGGAATCTACCTGGATTTGTACCGCGCGGAGCGGAAGGAGAGGGAGGGCCGGGAGGAGTTCCGCGCCACCCTCTACAGTATCGGCGATGCGGTCATCACCACCGACGGCCGCGGGAGAATCCGCCGGATGAATCCGGTTGCCGAACGGCTGACCGGATGGAACGAGGACGAGGCCCGGGGAAAGCCGCTGGAGGAGGTATTTTCCATCATCAACGAAGAGACCCGCACCGTAACGGAAAGCCCCGTGGAGGTGGTGCTGCGCACAGGGCAGATGGTGGGGCTCGCCAACCACACGATTCTCATCGCCAGGGACGGGACCGAGCGCCCCATCGACGACAGCGGGGCCCCCATCCGCGACGACAGCGGAGCCATACGCGGGGTGGTGCTGGTCTTCCGGGACATTTCCGAACGGAAAAGCAGGGAGGCGTCCCTGGCTCTCTTCCGGCATTTCGCCGAGGCCTCCCAGGACGGATTCGGCATGGCGGATCTGAACGGTCGCCTGACCTATGCCAATCCCGCCCACTGCCGCATGCTGGGAGCCCACGAAAGCGCGGAGATTATCGGCGCCCATGTCCGGGATTTCTGCGTGGAAGAAGACGCACGGGAGTTGGAATCGCGCATTCTCCCCGCGGTCCTGGAAACCGGGAACCAGACGGCCGAACTACGCCTTCTGTCTGCAGACGGCACCGTGACCCCGACCATCCAGAACATCTTCACCCTCCGTTCACCCCAGGGCGCCCCCCTGTGCTTTGCCAACGTCATCACGGACATCAGCGCGCGCAAGCGGGCGGAGGAAGCGCTGCGGGAGAGCGAGGAGCGGGTCCGGAAAAAACTGGCCGCCATTCTGCTGCCGGAGGGAGACATCGGGGCGCTGGAACTGGAAGACATCATCGACCTCGAGGCTCTCCAGGGCCTGATGGAGGATTTCTCCGCCATGGAGAATCTCGTTATCGCCATCGAGGATTGCCACGGCAAGATCCTGGTTGCCACGGGCTGGCAGGATATCTGCACCAGGTTCCACCGCGTCCATCCCGAAACGTGCAGGAATTGCCTCGAAAGCGACACCGTTCTGTCCGCGGGGATTGAGCCAGGGGCCTTCAGGATGTACAAGTGCAGGAACAACCTGTGGGACCTGGCCACGCCCATCATTGTGGGCGGCCGGCACGTGGGCAATCTGTTTTCCGGCCAGTTCCTGCTGGAGGAGGAAACGCCGGACTATGAGGTATTCCGCGACCAGGCGCGGCGGTACGGCTTCAACGAGGAAGAGTATCTGGCGGCACTGGAGCGCGTCCCCCGCTGGAGCCGGGAAAAGATCAACCGGGTCATGACCTTCTTTTCCCGGTTCGCCCTGATGATATCAGGCATGAGCTACGCCAACATCAAGCTGGCCCGCATGCTGGCGGAGCGGGAACAGATGGAGGCCCAGTTCCTCCAGGCCCAGAAGATGGAGGCGGTGGGGCGGTTGGCGGGCGGCGTGGCCCACGATTTCAACAACATGCTCAACGTCATCCTGGGGTACGCGGAGATGGCGCTCCTGAAACTGGACCCATCCAGCCCCATCCAGGGATACCTGAAGGAAATATCCAAGGCAGGCCAGCGCTCCGCGGACCTCACCCGGCAGCTTCTCGCCTTTGCCAGGAAGCAGACCATCTCTCCCAAGGTCCTGAACCTGAACGACACCGTTGCCGGCATGTTCAACATGCTCAAGCGGCTCATCGGAGAAGATATCCAATTGATCTGGAAACCGGCGCAGGACCTGTGGCCGGTACATATGGACCCGGCCCAGATCGACCAGATTCTCGCCAACCTGGTGGTAAACGCCCGCGACGCCATCTCCGGCATCGGCAGGATAGTCATTGAAACGGGCACCGCGGAGTTCGATGCTGCGGACTGCGTTCGTCACTCCGGTCTCGCGCCGGGGCCGTATGTCCTGCTGACGGTGGGCGATACGGGGTGCGGAATGGACAGGGAAACCCTGGACCGCCTTTTCGAACCCTTTTTCACCACCAAGGAGGTGGGGAAGGGAACCGGTCTCGGCCTGGCAACGGTATACGGTATCGTCAAGCAGAACGGAGGGTTTATCACGGTGGAGAGTGAGCCGGGGGCGGGATCCACCTTCAGAATCTACCTCCCTCGGCACCAGTCGGATGAGACCGGTGCCGAGGAGAGGCGCAAGGCGCCGTCCCAAGGGCCAACCGGCACGGAAACCGTTCTGCTGGTCGAGGACGAGCCCTCCCTGCTGGATCTGGGAACCATGCTCCTGGAGGAACTGGGCTACACCGTTCTCCCCGCATCCGGGCCCAATCAGGCGCTCCGCCTCGCCGATGAGTATGCGGGCCACATCCATCTGCTCCTCACCGACGTGATCATGCCGGACATGATCGGCAGCGACCTGTGCAGGGAAATAGCGGTCCGGCGGCCGAACCTCAAATGCCTTTTCATGTCCGGCTACACGCCGGAGGCCGTTGCCCACCACGGCGTCCTCCACGAGGGGATCCATTTCCTGCAAAAGCCGTTCACCATCCAGGATCTCGCCGTCAAGCTGCGCGAGGCCTTGGACGGGCCGTCCACCGTTCCGTAACGGAGGAATGGAAAGCCACAAAACGTCTCCTGATTCCTGCCCATCTCCCGCGGGTGCCGAACGCTCCCTCCCCTGTCGGGGGAATGGGAAGCCCGTGACCGCCGGCGCTCATAGTCGGCAAAAGACTTGTATGGCGGTGATCAATCCGCTACAGTCACCTCCCAGGAAAAACATTCTCCCGTACAGAAGAGGCAGCACCGCTCCCAATGGGGCGTAACCGCGAAATCCTCCGGAGTTCCCTCGTGACGAATATCATTCTCTTCACCATTGTGGCATTGCTGGCAGCCGTTGTCGTTCTCCTTCTCCTGCTCCTGAAACGGGCGTCGCACGGCGATGTTTCCCTCCTGGCTCCCCGCCTTGACCTCTTCTCTCAGGCGTTGGACAGGACAGAGCGCGCCGTGAGAGACGAATCGGCACGGAACAGGGAAGAAGCGGGAAAGACGGCGAAAGACCAGCGCCAGGAGCTTGCGGAATCCTTTAGAACATTCGGCGAATCCGTCATGCACCGCATTGGGGAAGCCGCAACCATGCAGAAGATGCAGCTGGAAACTTTTTCCGGCCACCTCTCCGCCTTTACCGGGACCAGCGGGGAGAAGCTCGACGCCGTTCGCGCCGAATCCGCCGCCGGCGCCAGACAGCTCCGGGAAGAAGTCGTTACCACGCTCAACAGTATTTCCGAGACCATGGTGAAGACATTGAAGGACCTGGCCGTGGCGGAGAAAGCCCAACTGGACGCCTTCTCGGCAACGATTGCCTTTCTGACCCGGACCAGTAGTGAAAAGCTGGACAGCATCAGGAACGAATCGGCCATGGGCGCCAAGCAGCTGCGGGAGGAGGTGATCAGCGCCCTCAAGGGGATTACGGAATCCACCACGAAAACCATGGGCGAGCTGGCAAACATTCAAAAGGCCCGGCTGGAGACCATGTCGTCGGCCATCGGCAAGCTTTCCGAGTCCAACGAAAAGAAACTGGAAGAGTTGAGGGGGACGGTGGAAGGGAAGCTGCAGAGCCTGCAGGCCGACAACGCACGGCAGCTTGAACAGATGCGCCATACCGTTGACGAGAAACTCCAGGGAACACTGGAAAAACGTCTGGGCGAATCCTTCAGGCACGTCAGTGAGCGGCTCGAACTGGTCCATAAGGGTCTGGGTGAAATGCAGAATCTGGCATCGGGCGTCGGCGACCTGAAAAAGGTTCTCTCAAACGTCAAGACCCGTGGCACGTGGGGAGAGGTGCAGCTGGGAGTCCTTTTGGAGCAGGTGCTGAGTCCCGACCAGTTTGTCGCCAATCTGGCAACACGGGGTGGGGGTGAGCGCGTGGAATTCGCCATCAGGCTCCCCGGCCAGGGAGCCGACAGGGACGATGCCGTGTGGCTCCCCATAGACGCCAAGTTCCCGGTGGAAGATTATCAGCGGCTTCTCGAGGCGCAGGAGCGGGGTGACCTCACCGGTATCGATGCGGCGGGCAAACAGCTGGAGGTGCGGGTCAAGGCGTGCGCTGCCGATATATGCCGGAAGTACCTGAATCCGCCGAAGACCACGGACTTCGCCATCCTCTTCCTTCCCATCGAAGGTCTGTTCGCCGAAGTCATTCGGAGAACCGGCTTGATCGAGGTCATTCAGCGCGAATGTCGAGTCGTCATTGCAGGGCCGACCACTCTGTGGTCGATCCTGAGCAGCCTCCAGATGGGATTCAGAACGCTGGCCATCCAGAAACGTTCCGGCGAGGTCTGGAACCTTCTGGCCGCGGTCAAGACCGAGTGGACGAAATACGGGGATATTCTGGATTCGGTGCAGAAAAAGCTGCACCAGGCATCGGAGACTCTCGAGAAGGCGAAGACGAGATCGCGGGCCGTGGGAAGGAAACTGCGGGATGTACAGGAACTCCCTGCCGCCGAAGCACACGCCCTCCTCCCCCACTCTCTTGTGGAGGATGAAGACGCCGGAGAGGTCGACCCCGGAGCAGGAGGTAACGGAAGCTGACCTGAAAACGGCGGGTGGAGTCGTCCGAAGAGAACGACGTGGGACTATTCCGGTGCTGCTCCTGGGGGAAGGGAGCGTCGGCGGCACATGCTCTCCGAACCCCTTGAATCCTAAAAACGGCAGTTGGAGGCATCCTTCGTTCTCTCCCATTGCCGTCTTTGTGCTGCTCTACGCTCATTTCACTACAGCCGATACACTCACCCTTCGGGTTCGGGCAGTATCGGCTGTGGCCGCTCCATTTCGCTAAGAGCAGCAACGAAATACGACAGAGTCGCTCTCTGCGGATACCTCCAACTGCTGTTTTTAGGTTTATGTCTCTGGAGATTGCCCTGTACGGGATCGGTTCCGGAATCTTTCCCGGCCTTCTCCCGCGGGGAACGGATATGAAGTCGACCGCCACTTGCGGGAACAAATCTGACGAAAGGGGATCGCCATGCAAGGAAAACCAGCCGGCATGCCGTCGCTCGGCCGTATCATTCAGGATGTCCGGCTCGCCATTTCACTGGTCCGCGACTACCGGAACGGTTCGTACCGGACGGTGCCGGTCCATACGATTGTCGCTGTCGTCCTGATGCTCGTCTATATCTTTAATCCCCTCGACCTTATTCCCGACGTTCTTCCCATTGTCGGTTTGATCGACGACGCGCTGGCGGCAGCCCTCTTCCTGTGGTTCGTGGAGCGTGATCTCCATGCCTACGGGGAATGGAAGAAAGGTTCTTCGTCGCCGCGCCCATGACCCGGGCTGTCCGTTCCCCGGGAATCCGTCCCAGAGAGACGCGAGCTTTTCGCGATACTCCCCTATTGGGGGGCGCTGCGCCATTGCCTTTGCCGGGAGAAATGGTTTACTATACGGCCCATGGATATCTTGCTACACATCTGCTGTGCACCGTGCGCTATCTACCCCCTGGAGGCCCTCCGTGCCTCCGGCGCCCGGGTCACCGGCTTCTTTTTCAACCACAACATACATCCCTACCAGGAATACCGGCGCCGTCTGGAGACGGTGAGGCAGTACGCCTCTCTGGTAGATGTGACGGTTCTGTACCGGGATGAGTACCTGCTGGAGCAATTCCTGGCAGCCGTTGCATCCCGGCCGGAAGATCGGTGCCGCTACTGCTATTCGTCCCGCATCCAAGAGACGGCGCGCGTTGCCTCCGAGCTGGGGTACGAGGCATTCACCACTTCCCTCCTCTACAGCCGCTACCAGGCCCATGACGCGATCCGCGCGGAGGGCGAGCGGGCTGGGGAACGCTACGGTCTCCGTTTCCTCTACGAGGACTACCGGACCGGCTGGCGCAGGGGCATCGACATATCAAAACAGATGGGACTCTACCGGCAGCAGTATTGCGGCTGCATCTACAGCGAGAAGGATCGGTATGCTCCCAAGGCGCCCCGCGCCGAGGAGGCGGGTCCGTGACAGGTGTGGGCAGGATGCTTATCGTGGCCGGTCTGGTGATTGCGGCCGTCGGCGGGCTGCTGCTTCTCTCCGGAAAGATCCCCTGGCTGGGGAGGCTGCCCGGCGACATTCTCGTCAAGAGAGAGAAATTCACCTTCTACTTTCCCCTTGCCACCTCTCTCCTCATCTCTCTCCTTCTCTCTCTGATTCTCTGGCTGTTTCGAAAATAGGAGGATTCCATGGCAATCAACAGGATGAATGCCGTTTTTCTGGAAGTTATGGAGTGGTTCGACGAGACCGGAACGGAGTTGGTGCACCGCATCCCGGCTGAGGGGTCGGCAGAGATCACGTTCGGCTCCCAACTGGTGGTGCGGGAAAGCCAGCGCGCGGTCTTTTTCCGTGACGGCAGGGCCGCGGATGTCTTCGGTCCGGGGCGGCATACCCTGTCCAGCAGCAATCTTCCCATCCTGACGAAGATACTCTCCCTGCCGTGGAATTTCACTTCTCCGTTCCGCTGCGAGGTGTGCTTTGTCAGCATGAAGACCTTTACCGACATGCGCTGGGGGACCAGGGAGCCGGTGGCGTTCCGGGACGCGGAGTTCGGAATGGTCCGGCTGCGCGCCTTCGGCACCTATACGTTTCGAGTAACGGACCCGTTGTCGCTGGTTACTACGCTTGCCGGCACCCAAGGTGTCTATACCCTTCTCCAGATTGAGGAATTCCTCCGTGACGTGACCGTGTCGCGGCTGAACGACCTTTTGGGGGAAACGCTGAAGACCCTCCTGGATCTGCCGC
>JAAZOO010000494.1 GCA_012797715.1 Geobacteraceae bacterium
CGGCACAAACAACGTCAGCAGTCTATTGATGCTGCCTACGCCGGACAAGAGGCGTCAGGCATAATGTGACAAAGTAGAATTAGTTATATTATCTGCTGGACAGCAATACAGTATCCTGTATTATTCTCGTATTCTTGATTGCTCGAAGCAGGATACCCTGAAGAATCCCGGATGCGGCAGGCGGAGGCATCCTCCGTTCGCTCCGGCTGCCCTGTTTCTGCTGCTCTCCGCTCCATTTCGCAAAGAGCAGGGACGAAATGCGACAGAGTCCCTCTCACGGATACCTTCAACCGCCGGTTCTGGTATAATGTTTCCACATAATCCATGTTTAATAGGAATTATCATTGAACTGCTTCACCCTCCCTCCCCTCCCCCGGATAGGAAATCACGGGAATGCACGGAGGGGTCCAGGGGGTAGGCCGCACACGCATCCCTGATGGTAGAAACCGCCAGGGCGGAAAAGGACCGTTTCCGGAAGGAAACCAGGCACGGAAATCTCACTGCAATGGCATCCCCGGGAAAGAGGCTGCACGCCCCTTTCCCCTGCGTCGGAGGGTCTCACCTACAATGAACGAGAAGGACATGGTCGCTTCATACCTGGAATTGCACGGCAATTTCACAAGTCTTCTCAACTCCTTTTCGGCGCTCAGCATCCTCAGCTCCCTGGAGCTGCGGGATGTGGACGAGACCACCCTGCTGAACAATGCGCTGCACGGGTTGCTTGAGAATCTCGACATCACATCCTGCTCTGTTTTCCTGCTCCATGATGATACGCTCATAAACTGCACCGGTCTGGACCTGAAAGACCTTGCGGAGGGGAATGGAACGTCGTCACACCAGAGGTTCTCCCCCACAACCGTCTCCATTGGAGAGGGAATCATGGGTCTGGCGGTCAAGACAAGGGCTCTCCAGCACTGCCGAGACTGTACGTCGGATCCGAACTTCAAAAAAGTTCCCGGGCAGTCCATCGGCTCCCTTATCAGCGCCCCCATATTCCAGATAGGCGGTGAAGTGCTCGGAGTCCTCAATGTTTCGCACCCCGAACCGCGGGCCTTTACCCAATGGCACGAACGCTTCCTTTGCGTCTTCTGTAATTTCCTTGGGCAACTGCTCATAAACTATCGCCTTCTGCACCATATGGACAGGGAGATAGAAAAGCGCACGGAACAACTCCGGGAGGCGCTGGTCGAAGCACGCGTCGCGCAACAAAACCTGCAACTATTCAAGACGATTATCGAATCCTTCCAGGAAGCCGTCACCATTCAGGACTCGGCCGGCACCCTTCTCTACATCAATCCGGCATGCGAAAAACTGTTCGGATACACGCTGAACCACCTGCGGACAATCGGACTTCGTGCCTGCTATGCGCCTGAATCCCTGGAGATTCTTGAAAATCACATGGTCCCGCGCATACGGAGAGGCGATAGCTGGGAAGGCGAGATCGTTGCCGTTGACGCAACCGGGAACGTTTTCCCCGTTTCCTGTCTCGCGGGCGCCGTTCGCGACAATACGGGAAAGGTCCTCTTCACCTTCAGCTTCATCCGGGACATCCGGGAACAGAAAAGGGCGGAAGAAGAAAAGACGAAGCTTGAGGCACAGCTTCACCACGCGCAGAAAATGGAGGCCATCGGCCAGCTGGCGGGGGGGGTGGCCCATGATTTCAACAACATCATCACGGCCATCACCGGGTACGCCCACCTCCTTTTGATGAAAATGGAAAAGGACAACCCGTTGCGCCACTTCGCGGAACAGATTACGGCCTCTGCGGAAAGGGCCGTGAACGTCACCAGCGGACTCCTGGCGTTCAGCAGAAAACAGTCCGTGACTCCTCAGCCGGTCAACGTCAACGGGCTCTTGAAAAAGGTATGCGGCTTCCTTGCCAGACTGCTTGGAGAGGACATCCATCTGGAAATGCTTGCTTCCCGAGAAGAGCTTGTCGTCATGGCCGACGGCAGCCAGCTGGAGCAAATCCTCATGAATCTTGCCACAAATGCGCGGGACGCCATGAAAGATGGCGGAAGGCTGACGATATCCACGAAGCTTTTCGAGATGGGAGACGAATTCATACACTCCCACGGCTACGGGAAAAGGGGGAGGTACGCGTGTATCTCGGTGGAAGATACGGGAAGCGGAATGGACTCCCAGGTCATGGAGCGCATATTCGACCCGTTCTTCACCACGAAGGATGTGGGCAGGGGAACCGGGCTCGGCCTCTCCATCGTCTACGGCATTGTCAAGCAATCAGACGGCTATATCGACGTCTCCAGCCAACCAGGCAAGGGCACGCTGTTCCGGGTGTTCCTGCCGTGTGTGGACGCAACGGAAACGGCTGCGGAGTCCTCCCCTCCCGTTACCGCAACGAAGGGCAAAGGATCCATCCTCCTCGCCGAAGACGATGAGGATGTGAGAAAGTTCAATGCCGGGCTCCTGCGGGAATTCGGCTACGACGTGGAAGAGGCGATTGACGGCGTGGACGCGGTGCAAAGATTCCTGCAGCGGAAAGATGCAATTGATCTGGTCATTCTTGACGTGGTCATGCCGAAAATGAATGGGAAGGATGTGTACGACAGGCTGAAGCAGATTCGTTCCGATGTCAGGGTTCTCTTCACCAGCGGCTATACCCCCGAAACCATTTCCAGAAAAGGCATCCTGGAAGGGAATCACCATTTCCTCGAAAAACCGCACACCCCCGGAGATATCCTGAAGAAGGTCGCCGACATCATCCGTTCCTGATCCAGGGAACAGAAAACGAACGGCGAAGCAGCCGGAAGAAGGGCACCCGGAAAAAACGATGGAATGGCCAAAACTTCCGGAGCCGGGGCCAAAGACACTCAGAGGATGAAGTCCGTTGACAGAAAGTGCGATTTTCTTTCCCGGACGATGGAAGTGATGATCTCCCGGTTTTCGTCGGTGTCCCGTGCCGAGACGACAATCCTGATGGAGAACACCCGGAGCGCGTCCGACACGGACTGGGTCCCCTCGGCGGAATCCTTGCGCCCGTTGAAGGGAAAGGTGTCCGGGCTTCGCTGGCACTGGCTGTTGATGTTGATGCGGCACACCTGGTTGACCAGTGCGTCCACCAGCTGGGCGATCTGGTCCGTGTCCCTGCCGAAGATGCTCGCCTGCTGGCCGTAGTTGGAGTTGACCACGTATTCCACGGGCTCCCGGATGTCGTCGAAGGGAACCACCGGGATGACCGGTCCGAACTGCTCCTCGGTGTAGAGCCTCATCTGGGGGGTCACCGGATAGAGAAGCGCCGGGTAGAAAAAGGACGCCACAGCCGTTCCGCCCCCCGGATTGACGACCCGCGCACCGAATCCCCTGGCATCCCCTATCAGTCCGCACAGGTAGTCCGGTTTTTCCGGTTCTGGAAGGGGGGTAACGGTAACGCCCTCCTCCCACGGCATGCCGCACCGGAGCGCGGCGATCCCCTTCGCCATTTTCCCCAGAAACGCGTCGGCAATCCGGCGATGCACGAACAGGATCTTGAGGGCGGTGCAGCGCTGGCCATTGTAGGTGAGACTGCCGCGGATGCATTCAGCCGCAGCCAGGTCGATATCGGCGTCAGGGAGGATGATGGCCGGGTTCTTGGCATCAAGGCCGAGCACGCAACGGAGGCGGTGCGGACGGGGGTGGGTCCTGCGCAGGCCGTCCGCGACCCGGTTGGTGCCGATAAAGGCCAGGACATCCACCCGGCCCGAGGCGAGAAGGGGCGTAACCACGGTTTCCCCATCGCCGTAGACCGTGTTGACCACTCCGGCAGGGAAGGAGTCGCGAAACGCGTCCAAAAGGGGATGGAACAGGAGAACCCCGAAGCGGGGGGGTTTCAGAACCAGGGTATTCCCCATGATCAGGGAGGGGATCAGCGTGGTGAAGGTCTCATAGAGGGGAAAGTTGTAGGGTCCCATGCACAGAACCACGCCCAGCGGCGCCCTCCGGATCTGGCCGATGATCCCCTGCTGGATGACAAAGCGGGAGGAAACCCGGTCCAGTTCCTTGAGTGCCTCGATGGTTTCGCGGATATAGGCCACGGCGCGGTCGAACTCCCGTTCCGCTTCCCGGAAAGATTTGCCGATTTCCCACATGAGGAGCCTGACGATGGGCTCCCGCTTTTCCAGCAAAGCGCGGGTAAAGCGCTGGACACACCGGATACGCTCCCCCACCGACAGGGTGGGCCATTCTCCCCGTCCATTATCATAGGCGCGTACCGCCACGGAAAGGGTCTCCAGGGCCGCATCTTCCGTGAGTTCGGGGAAATACCCGATACATTTCCTTGCCAGCCCCCCATCCTCCTTCACCCACACCGGAGACAGGACTTCCCGAAACGGACCGGGCCAGCGACGCAGTTCGCCGTCCACCAGGTAGTGATCCTGCCGGATGGGCGAGTCGATGCGATATTCCGCCGGTATCTCATCCACGTGGGGAAAGAGTGATGCTATGGTGTTTCTCATGGGCGCACTCCTGACATGAACCGCAATCGGCTCCGTGTAAAGGCGCCATAGTAGTACAGCGGAATGTTCCTGTCAAAAGAACACTGCAGCACATTCGGAAGGATACGGAAACAAGGGGAAAACGGCACGGGGCGACAGACGGTCCGACAGGCCTCAGGCGGCAACGAACATCTTGGCGTCCAGGATCATGGCGCCCTGCGGGTAGAGCGCAACGGGATTGAGGTCGATCTCTTCCAGGAGGCCCACTGCAATGAGTTCAGAAACTATCACCAGAATGTCCGCCACCGCCTCGAGATCCCGGGGAGGCGCTCCCCGGTACCCGGTCAGGAGGCGGCACCCCTTCACCCGCTCCATGAGGCGAAAGGCGTCGTCACGGGTCATGGGAGCGAGGGCGAAGGCAATATCATGGAAGAGTTCCACGAACACGCCGCCCAGGCCGAACATGAC
>JAAZOO010000495.1 GCA_012797715.1 Geobacteraceae bacterium
ATTCGGTTGCCTCTCCATCTACGCGCCGGAACCTGACGCCTTTGATGCTGAAGAGCAGGTCTTGATGGTACGACTGGCAAACGATCTGGTGTACGGCATAACGGCGCTGCGCACCCGTGAGAGCCAGAGGCAAACGGCACAGGCTCTCCGGGAGAGTCTGGAACAGTACCAGAAACTCGCCGCAGACCGGGGAAGGGAGCACAGCCTTCTGCGCGCACTTCTGGATTCCATTCCGGACCTGATATTTTTCAAGGACTCCGAGAGCGTCTACCTGGGATGCAACAAGGCATTCGAGGCCTTTTGCGGCCGGTCGGAAAAAGATCTCATCGGGCGCAGCGACATCGATCTGTTCTCCCGGGATGTGGCCGAATTCTTCAGGGACATGGACCGGAAAATGATGGCGCTGAACATGCCCCGCCGCAACGAGGAATGGGTAGACTACCCCGATGGCCGGCGCGTCCTGCTGGATACCCTCAAGACACCCTTCTACGATCAGGATGGGAAACTCTTCGGGATGATCGGCATCAGTCGGGACATTACGGAGAAAAGACAGGCGGAGGAAGAGAAGAAGAGCCTGGAAATCCAGCTTCAGCAGGCGCAGAAGATGGAAGCCATCGGCCAGCTGGCCGGAGGAATCGCCCACGATTTCAACAATATCCTGACTGCGATTATCGGGTGCTCGGAAGTCATTCTCCTGCGCATGGGAGGAGACAGCCCGTTCCGGCACCATATGGAACAGGTGCTGCAATCCGCGGAGCGGGCGGCGGAGCTCACCAAGGGGCTGCTCGCCTTCAGCAGGAAACAGGTCCTCGACACGCGTCTGCTCGACCTGTGCGACGTGATCCGGGGGATGAAGCTCATGCTGTCCCGCATCATCCCGGAGGATATCGATTTCAGGACCACCGTCGCAGAGGAGCGGCTTACGGTGATGGCCGACAAGAGCCAGATTGAACAGGTAGTCATGAATCTTGTCACCAACTCCAAAGACTCCATGCCGGAGGGGGGAACGTTATCCATCGATGTTTCTGCCGTATCCATGGATGAAAAATTCGCCCATACGCACGGTTTCGCCGATGCGGGAAAGTATGCCTGCATTTCCGTCAGCGATACCGGCCACGGCATGGACAGCGAAACCCAGAGGAAGATCTTCGAGCCGTTCTTCACCACGAAAGAGGTCGGCAAGGGGACAGGGCTGGGAATGGCAATCATTTACGGAATCATAAAGCAACACAACGGGGTCATCAACGTCTACTCGGAGCCGGGGAGAGGAACGACCTTCAGGATTTACCTGCCCCTCAGCAGCGGGGAAATCGCTGTGGCGGAAAAACGCCCCAATACGGGGCAGCGCACCGTCGGTACGGAAACCGTCCTCCTTGTTGAAGACGATGTGTCGGTCCGGGAGTTGCACAGGATGATACTGGAGGAGGCAGGCTATACGGTTATCGAGGCTGTGGACGGTGAAGACGCCCTGGCCAAGTTCAAGGAGGAGGGAGAAACGGCGGAAATTCTCGTCACCGACGTCATTATGCCGAAGGTGGACGGGAAAAGCCTTTACCAGGAGATTGCCAAGGTGCGGCCCGGCATGAAGGTCCTTTTCATGAGCGGTTACACGAGGGACATCATCATCAAGAGGGGTATCCTGGATAACGGGATAAATTTCCTCTCCAAGCCGGTCACGTCAGCGGACCTGCTGGCAAAGATCCGGGACATGCTGGACGGAAGGGTTTCCTGACCCTCCGGAATGACTTTCCGCGGCACCAGGGAGAAACCGTGCCTCCCGGCGATGGTATCCGTCAGAAAAGCTCTATTTCTCCCGCGGCTATCTCTGTTATGCTCACCAGCCCTTCCCGCAGCAGATCGTCAAAGAATTCCACCCTGTTGCGCCCCTTTTTCTTTGCATGGTACAGAGCCTGATCCGCCCTGTCGAGCAATGTGGCCGTAAAGATTGTGGGCTCCATCCTGACAACACCGGTGCTCACCGTGATCTGGCCGACCTGGGGGAAGGAATGGTTCTCCACCGCCTCCCGGAAGCGCTCGCATGCCCGGCGGGCGTGTTGTTCCGTATCCGTGCGGACGATAATGACGAATTCCTCGCCGCCGAAGCGGAACAGGAAATCGCTTTCCCGGAAGTGGTGCTGCATGAGCTGGGCAAGAAGCAGCAGGACTTCGTCGCCGTACAGGTGTCCCCAGGTATCATTGATGCGCTTGAAATTATCCACGTCAACCATGCCGAGCCAGTACGAGGCATTGTCCCTGGTGACGAGAGTGCGACGTTCAACGGCAACCGGGTCGGTGCAGGGGGGTGGTTCATTATAGATCTTCTGGATGACCTCATCGAAGGTCTTTCGATTGGCAAGGCCGGTCAACTGGTCCCGTTGCGCCTCAATGAGCACATCGTAGAAATTCCGGTAGATCTGGAGAGGACCCCGTATCATGTGGGAGTTGAGCTTGGTCAGCTCCCGGGAGGTAACCGCCACCAGGAAGACGTTCTGCGACTTGGTCTGCATGACGTGCCAGGCAACGAGCATGCTCCCGGAATCAAGCCTGGTGCGGAATGACTGTTTCGTTCCCTGCACGATGTCAAGGGCGGTAAAGATTTCATCGGACAGGGAAAAATTCTCCGAAAGAATCTCGTATTTTTCCTGCCTGAGGTGGAGCTGGTAGCACGGCTTTCCCCGTTTGTCCAGCTTCAGGATCGACAGTTCCTGCGGATTGATGAACTCGGTAAGAGTCTTCAGCAGGCTGAACTCCATCAGTTCGATATCCTGAATGCCGGTGAGACTGACAAGTTTGTCAAGAAGCCGTGGCGCGTTCGTCATGTTTGTACCGTCTCCGTATACTCTCGAGATTCAGGTTGGAAACATTTTGTCAAAATGAGTATCACAGCGTGGTTCCAATAACAAGCCATATTCTTCCTGCGGATTGGCACGTCCTGGTACGATTTCCTCCAGGATGAAAGACGAGCGGTTCACCCGCCCAGTGCCTTCTCCACGGCCCGCATCACATCGTCGACGGCAATCGTGCGCATGCATCTGTCATTCTTGTCGCATTCGGTGCGAAAGCAGGGGGAGCAGTGGATGGGAGCCTGGATGATGACGTGCCCGGGTCCGCGGGGGCCGCTGCGTTTGCCGTCGCTGGCCCGGAAGAGGGAGACGGTGGGAGTTCCGACGGCAGCGGCGATGTGGATCGGCCCGGTGTCGCCGCCGACTGCCAGGTCGACTTTTTTCAGAAGAGCGGCAAAACCCTTCAGAGGGTATCTGTCAAGGACCCGGGCACCGCGTCCGATTCCGGCGGCGATCCCGGTGACCGCCGTCCTTTCCGCCTCGTTGCCCCAGGAAAGAAGCACGGTTGATTCCGGGTAGTGCTCCAGAAGCCTCTTCCCCAGATCGACCCACGCCTCCTCGAACCAGAACTTGGTCTGCCAGGTGGTGCCGTAGTGGAAAAGGAACACCAAGCCGTCGGACAGCGTGGCCAGCAGGGTTCGGGCCGTCTCCTCGTCCTCCGGAGAAGTGGAGATGTCGGAGGTCAGTCTCATGGGGAGGAAATCCCTGCCAAAGGGTACACTCACCACCCGCAGATACTGGTCGGTGATATGGCAGTCCTGGCGTCGGAGGGGGACCTGACGGGTCGTAAAGAGAAGGTTGACGGATTCCTGGAGGACTTCCCGCTCGAAGCCGATCCGTTTCTCCGCCCCGCTCAGCCAGTCTACCAGCCCGCTCTTCAGGTTCCCCTGGATGTCGAACACCAGATCATAGTCGCGCGCCTGGAGCTCACGCCTCACAGCGCCTATCTCCCGACGGGTAGCGGCCGCAAAGGGCTTTTTCCGCCATACCTTGGTGCGGACCGTGTGGAGTCTGCTGATCAACGGATTCCCTTCCAGAATCTCCCGGAACGGCTCCTCCACGACCCAGTCAATCTCGATTCCCGGCGACACCTGGTGGAGATAGTCGAGCACCGGAAGGGCATGGATGATGTCGCCCAGGGCACTCATCTTGACGATCAGGACCCGCACGCCGCCCGTCCTTTCCGCTCCTCCGTCAGTTCCGTCGCTGTGTCGATTGCCTTGCACCGATGCATAGAGAAAAACCGCGGGGAGCCTGGGAGACGCGCTCCCCGCCTTTCGTGTATTCCTTCCTCTCAGTCCTCGAAGTTTCCGGCCGGCCCCTTGTCGCTGGTTATGGCCGCGGCCCGGGCGGCTATTTTCTCCGCGGTCCAGTCGGCCGGGTCTTCCAGGCGTTCCGCCTTCGGCCCCAGGTCGAACGTACCCGCGGAGAGGATCGCCTCGATGGCCAAAGGAGCGGTATCGCGGGCGTTGAAGACCTCGGTCATCAGGGTATAGGCAAACTCCTCCACCCCGGCCGTCATGCGCTCGCGGATCGCGCGGGGCTGGGAAAGGAGCCTGTTCTCAAAGGGCAGGTTCAGGTTCTTGTAATCACCCGGCTTGTACCCCTTGGAATCGGCAAACGCGACCATTTCCTGCCAGAGTTCGTCGCTCACTCCCCGATCCTTCTCCTTGATGAACCTGCCGGAATCGTCAAGGATGGCGTTGCCGTAGTCGTTCACCCGAAGCCCCCAGGAGACCATCTGCAGGGCCGTGGCGACGTTCGCCTTGGTGGTGCGGGTGCGGGCCGCTATCTCGCGGAGCCGCTCCGAGCTGTTTCCTGAGGTTCCGTGCTGGGCGCCCGACACCCTGTACTTCTCCAGCGCCCTGTGGATGTCTGCGGTGAGGTCCACCTGGATGCCCTGGGCGCTTGCCTCGATGCCGTGGGTGGTGCCGTTGTTGAGGGCTATCCAGTCCGGGAAGATGGCGTGGGCATTGAGACCCTGGATCAGGAACAGGGCTTCTTCCACCGTGGAAAGCCCTTCCTTTCCCTTGATCTCCCCGACCTCCGTCTCCAGGCCGGCCCAGGACGGGACGCAGGGGTTGAGGGCGATGCTGGCCAGGAGATTCTTGTCGTCGGGCAGATGGGAGGCGTCAATGGCGATGGAGGTGATCCCGGCGTCGAACATGCTGGGGATCTCGACCCGGGCGGTTTCCATGTCCTTTTCACTCTTGATGCCGTAATGGTCCGCGTGAACGGCCACGGGAACGGTTATCCCCATTTCGTTGCAGAGAGCGTCAACGTGGAGCGCCATGTTCCAGTAGTTCACGGCGCAATACGCCTTGGCGCCCCCCTCTGACTTGGCAATCTCGATCAGTACGGCAGCATTGGCCCGCTGTGCCGCCTTCAGAACGCCGCGGATGATGAAGGTGTTCCTGCCGTTGGCTGCCATTGCAATGGCCCTGCCCTTTGCGAGCATTGCCCGGTCGATGACCTTTCCGCTGACGATAAGCGCCTTGGAATTGGGGAACAGCTTCTGGATGGTATGTGGCCTGCCGATTTCGACCGCCCTGAGAAAATCATCCCCATACCCGGATGTCTGTCTGCACATTGCCGTACCTCCCTCCTCGTCTGTCATGGATTGAATGGGGACCGGAAACGCCTCCGCCCACGGAAAGGGAGGCGAAGCAATCCCCGGAATGGTTGACCGCGAGCCCTTGTCGGGACAGCCCGGGGAACTCGTCGATTCTGTCTGTATAACATGCCGTCCGGTGCAATTCAAGCTCGGTCGTCCTCTTTTGTACCGCCGGCCCGGCCGAGTATTTCCGCCATCTCCGCGGTGCGGGAAGAGTGAATAACGGAAAGCACTTCATCCTCCGGCATGAGCACCAGATCCCCACGGGGGATGAGAAGCTTCCCTTTCCGGATGACAGCTGCGATGACGCACTCCGCGGGAACTCCCAGGCGGGAAATTGCCGTGCCCGCGGCCGGAGACTTCCGGTGCACCTTTTCCTCGACCAGGGAATATTCCCCTTTTCGAAGTTTCAGGAGGGTCATCATCTCACCGAGGGAGATCTCTTCCATGACCAGGTGGGCCAGGATATCCGCCTGGTTGAGGGCGACATGCACCCCCATCTGGGGCGTGAACATCCAGGCATTCGCCGGGTCGTTCACCCTGGCAATGACGCGTCCGACACCGAACTCGAAACGGGCCAGGCTGG
>JAAZOO010000496.1 GCA_012797715.1 Geobacteraceae bacterium
CGCGCAGTTCGGTCGTGATGGCGCGGCTTCTCTGATCGATGCCCTCCACCACCCTGTTGGCCTTCTGTCCCGTCTCCGCCAGCTTCAGGGCTTGCACTTCCTTTGTGAGGGAACCGATAAGGTTTTTCGCTTCAACCAGGGAGTCCTTGGTTTCGGACAGGATTCCCTCGATTTTTCCCTCGGCGATAATGCCGTCTATCCTGCCGACAGTCCTGTCCAGCCCTGCCGACATGGATTCAAGGTGCGCCATGATGCTGTTCATCTTCTTCCCCGAAAGGAGATTCTCCGTTGCCTTGCCTGCGGACTTGAACTGATCCGAGAGTCCCTTGAAATCGATTTCCTTGATATTCTGGAGAACCTCATCCACGCCGGTGAGTATCTGGCGAAGTTCCGAGGGGCGGGATGGAATGATGGGATATTCCGCGGCAAAGTGGATGGGGGGGGAGCGATCCGGGTCTTCCGGCCTTTTTCTGTCCAATTCGATGAAAACGATTCCCGTGATGCCGGCCGTTTTCAGCTGGGCAACCGTGTTCTGCTGCAGATCACCCTCCAGTTCCACCTTCATCACCACTTCCACGAGCTTGAAATCGGGCGCCACCCGAATCCTCTCAACCCTCCCAACGTCCACGCCGCGGTATTTTACGCTGGAGTCCATCTGGAGCCCCTGGACCGATTCATCAAAGAATGTGACATAGGTGGAACCCTTCTGGAAATACTTTGATGCGCCGATCCAGACGATGATTCCCACTCCGAGGAGAACCCCAATCATCACGAACAGACCGATAAAAAATTTGGAGGTTTTTCCCAACATGGTTATGCTCTCCTGGCTTCCCCTCCTGCGGGAATGCGATTGAAAAAGCTCGTGACCCGGGGGTCGGTGGAAGACTCCCTCAACTCCCGGGGATCTCCGACGGCGATTATCCCCTGTGCGTCCCTGTCCAGCATCACTACCCGGTGCGCGATGGAAAAGATCGATTCCAGTTCATGGGTGACCACAATCATGGTAGTACCGAGCCCGGTGTTGAGCCGTTTCATCAGGATATCAAGTTCCGCCGAGGTGACCGGATCAAGCCCGGCGGACGGCTCGTCAAAGAAAAGGACCCTGGGGTCCAGAGCCATGGCGCGGGCAAGGCCCGCGCGTTTCTTCATCCCTCCGGAAAGCTCGGAGGGGAGATGGTCTTCGAATCCGGCAAGACCTACCAGCGCCAGTTTCATGCGGACAATGCGATCAATCGCAGCCGGGGAAAGGTCGGTGAACTCCTCCAGGGGGAGGGATACGTTTTCAGCCAGTGTCATGGAGCCGAACAGGGCCCCTGACTGGAACAGGACGCCGATGTCCCTGCGAATCCGTTCCATTTCCTTTTCGTCCCCTGTCGCTATGTCGATACCGTTGATGAGAACCCGGCCTGACGCCGGCCTGTACAGGCCGAACATATGTTTCAGAAGGGTTGATTTGCCGCAGCCGCTCCCTCCCAGAATGACGAGGATTTCGCCTCTCTGCACCTGGAAACTGACGTTCCGGAAGATGAGCGTGTCTCCGTACCGTGCGGTCAGGTTTTCAACTACGATGACGGGGTTTCCTTCCGTTTTGTTCACGAGAGTCCCTGGAATCCGGTGCCGCGGCACGGTATTTCCTTTCAATGGATGTAATAGAGAATGATGGCAAAAAGCGAGTCTGCGACGATAATCAGGAACAGGCCCGCGACAACGGCCGACGTGGTGTACTTCCCGACGGCCTCGGCCCCTCCGCGGACACAGAAGCCGCGCTGGCATCCGATCCCCGCAATGAGGACGGCAAACACCACCGCCTTGACCATGCTGGAAACAACGTCGAATATGCTGATGCTCTTTATGGTCTGCTGCACATAGGTATACACCGTAAGATCGAAACCGAGCACCCCGACGAGCATCCCTCCCAGGATGCCGAACAGATCGGAATAGAGAGTGAGAAGGGGGACCACGGCCATTGCGGCCAGAACCTTCGGCAGCGCCAGAAAGCGGGTCGGGTTGAAGCCCATGGTTACCAGCGCATCCACTTCTTCGTTCACCATCATCGTTCCTATCTCGGCCGCAAAGGCGGAACCGGAGCGGCCGGCGATGATGATTGCGGTCATGATGGGGCCCAGTTCCCGCACCATCCCGAAACCGACCAGGGAAGCGACATACAGGTTGGCACCGAACTGCTTCAGCTGAAGGGACGACATGAAGGCGATAATCAGCCCCAGGAGAAAGCTCAGGAGCGCCACAATGGGAAGGCCGTCAAGCCCGGCCCTTTTCACGGAGAAGAGGAAGTCGGACCAGCGGATGGACGCCGGTTTTCGAAGGGCATGAAACAGCGTTACCAGGAGCTCTCCCAGAAAGGTCATGAGATTGGCGAAATCCCTGAGAACAGTCAGGCTGATTTCACCCACCGATTCCATGAAACCGTCCTCTTTCCTCTGTGCGGCTGATGACGGGGCGGTTGCCAGGGAAGCAGCGACAAGGGAGAGAATCCCCTCGGCTTCACGGCTCATGTTGCTGAATGCAAAGGGAATGGAATGGTTTCGTGAATAGTTTTCCATTTCCTGAAGGGCAAGAACGCCCGCGCTGTCCAGGTAATCGACGTCCGCCAGGTCCACGATGATGTGCGAGGGCTTCGTCTTTTCCACGAGCGACAGAAATTGGGGGTGAATGGAATTCAGGGTATGGAACGACATGCTCCCCTTGACCGCAAGAACGACGCTGCCGCCGGTTTCCCCTGTAAAGGTGATGGAACATGCGGGTGACGTGCCTGAATGCCCGGGCATTACGGGGTACCCGCAGGGGGAGCAAGGGACAAGGAGAGGAACTCTGCGTCCGAGACTCCGGCCTGATGCAGAAGATCGTCGTCGATTCCGATTATCAGTATGCCGGCAAGCCTATGCCGGTGGAAGAGGGGAGCGCATACGATAAACATCGTGTCCCCGTCCTGAAGGTACAGGCTGGAAAGAGTGACCCTCTTTTTTTGAGCGGCCTGGGCAACGGCATGGTAGTGCCCAAAATTGCGGGTTGCGGACAGCTCGGTTCGGGCCGCCGTTGCCACGGTAGCGCCGTGTGCATTCAGAACCGCGATGGAAAAGGGGAGAGCCGCAGTGGTGGCGGCCTGTGCGTACAAGGCATCCAAAGATGCCTTGACGCGTTTCCCGTCATGTGCCGACAAGGGTTCCGCGAGACCGGCGGAGAAAAGATTCAGCGTGTCCTGGAGTCCTTCCCCAAGGGAAAGTGCGGCCTTGCCGGGAACGGGCTTGTCCGGTGAGCATCCCGCCATCCCGACGAGAAGGAGCAGGCACACCGCGACCGAAAAAGCGGAAGGGAGTTTCAGGGGAAAACGTCGGGGTGAGAATGACGCGTTCATGGAAAGCGGGCCTCTTTCACATCCGGCACCGTATGGAGGAACCGGTTGTTCGCCTGGAGAGGTATTCGTGCATGGCTTCAAGTCTCCGGGGGAGCGATTCCTGAAACGGTGAAAAATTATAGCAGGAAAAGTGTATTGTTAGCAAACGAAACGCCAGCTTGTCCAGACAAGCGGTGGGGATGTGGTGCGTGACCCTCCCCATCGTCCTGTCAGTCCCGTCGTATATAGGTATAGGGAAAGCGTGTCCCATCATAGAGGGACCATAATCCACACGCATCATAATCCAGCAGGTTTGCTGAAATTATCTTCGGTTTTTTGCGCCGGATCAGGCCGCACATGTCAAGATTTCCGTACTCAACTTTCGCTGTTGCAGAATTTGACGTAACTAGTTGATAAGCAATAGGATCAGGCTTTCCCCGGGGCAGAAAATAGCAATCGTTCTCTGAAATCTCTTGTTAGTGTCTCAATGAAGCGCTCAGTCATTTGCTGCACCTGCTCTTTGCAGAATCCAACGGCACCGTTGAGGGTCTCTTCCCGCAGCCTGAGCAACAATGCTAACGCCTCTGTGAAGCTAATCTGCCTCAGTTCATCGCAAACAGCGTGGAACAAGTTGCCGAGGGTCCGGGGACCGGCGTTGCTTCTCTTGACCAGTTCCAGCATGATGTAGCGGCAGCAGACCAGGGTTGCTTGGGCAACAAGGGAATCGAAGGAACGGCTCTGGAATTCTTTTGCCAGTCTCAGGAATGACTTGGCCATCTTCAAGAATAACTCGATGTCCCAGCGTCGTCCGATGAGCTTGATGATCTCCTCGGCCGTCAAGATCGTGTCGGTGGAAAGAAGCGCCAGCCACTTCCTTGAGTTCCGATCCCGAACGAAGATGACCTTTGCCGGCATCGGGACACCCTGTTCGTCCGTGCCTATGGTTACCAGTAGCTCGGCCAGCACCTTGGCCCGACCACGTCGCTTACGAACGGAATC
>JAAZOO010000497.1 GCA_012797715.1 Geobacteraceae bacterium
CCGGCTCGGGCAAGACCACCATCCTGGAACAGACCCTTCTGAATCTGAAGGGGAAGATGCGCTTCGCCGTTATCGAAGGCGACCAGCAGACGGACAACGATGCCGTACGCATCGCCGCGACCGGCGTGCCGGTGAGACAGGTGAACACCGGATCCGGATGTCACCTGGATGCCCACATGGTATCCCATGCGGTAGAAGCCTTTGACCTGGACAATCTGGACGTGCTTCTCATCGAGAACGTCGGGAACCTGGTCTGCCCTGCCGCCTTCGACCTGGGAGAAAATCACAAGGTGGTAGTGCTGAGCGTTACCGAAGGGGAGGACAAGCCGCTCAAATACCCTGCCATGTTCCATAATGCCGATGTGATGCTTCTCAACAAGATCGACCTCCTCCCCCACGTGGATTTCGACGCGGCCAAATGCAAGGAAATGGCCCGTCGGGTCAATCCCGACATCCGTATCTTTGATGTTTCCAGCAAGACCGGGGAGGGGATGGACGACTGGTACAGGTGGCTCGAGTCCCGTACCAGGGAAAAATGACCATCCCGGCCGCCGTTTCGGAGTTGCGGCATTAGCAAAAGAATCAGGGTAACAATCGAAGGCATCGTGCAGGGGGTGGGCTTCCGCCCCTTTGTCTTCCGTCTGGCGGATGCCAACGGACTTTCGGGCTGGGTAAGGAACACCCCGGCCGGGGTTGTGCTGGAGGCGCAGGGCGCGTCGAGGGGAGTGGAGGCTTTTCTGCGCGACCTCCGGGGTTCGGCGCCCCCCCTGGCGCTCATCAGCGCCGTCAGAACGGAAGAAATCCCGCCGGCCCCTGAAGTTCAGGGGTTCGCCATTCTGGAGAGCGGCGGCGGCAGGACAGACATTCAGATAGCACCTGACTGCGACGTCTGCCCGGACTGCCTCCGCGAGCTCTTCGACCCGGCCGACCGTCGTTTCCGCTACCCTTTCATCAACTGCACCAACTGCGGTCCGCGGTACACCATCATCACCGGCATCCCCTACGATCGGCCGTACACCACCATGGCCGGTTTTCCCCTCTGCCCCGATTGCCGCGCCGAGTACGAGAACCCCCTCGACCGCCGCTTCCATGCCCAACCGGTCGCCTGCCCGGTTTGCGGCCCCCGGCTCGACCTTCGAGACGACAGGGGGCGGGTCGTCGAGGGGGACCCTCTCCCGATGGCCGTACCCCTTCTGAAGGAGGGGCGGATCCTGGCCGTCAAGGGAATCGGCGGATACCACCTTGCCGTGGACGCCTGCAACGAAGAGGCGGTACGCGAGCTCCGGCGGCGGAAAAAGAGGGACGAAAAACCGTTTGCGGTCATGTCGCCATCCCTCGGGGAGGTCGCGGAGTATGCGCTGTTCGACCCCACGGAGCAACGGCTCCTGGAAGGCCCGGAACGGCCCATCGTCCTGCTGCGCAAGCGGGAGAGCGGTCCCGTCGCAGGCCGGGTCGCTCCCTGCAACGGCTACATCGGGGTCATGCTCCCCTATGCACCGCTCCACCACCTGCTGCTCAGGGGAAATTTCACGGCGCTGGTGATGACCAGCGGCAACCTGTCCGACGAGCCTATCGTGCACCGTGACGAAGATGCCGGCGCGATCCTGTCGGAGATCGCCGATTTCTTCCTGACCCACAACCGCGACATCCACGTCCGCACCGATGATTCGGTGATCCGGGTTTTTCAGGGGGCCCCCCTGTTTCTGCGCCGTTCACGGGGCTACGTTCCCAGAGCCGTGATCCTCCCCTCCCCCCAGAACGAGGTGCTGGCCGTGGGGGCGGAACTGAAGGGTGCGATCTGCCTGACGCGCGGCCGCCGGGCGTTTCTCAGCCAGCACATCGGCGACCTGAAGAACGATGCGGTCCTGCGCTCCCTGGAGGAGACGGTGGAGCACCTGGAGCGAATCCTGGACATCCGGCCGAAGGCGGTGGCACACGACCTCCATCCGGACTACCTGTCCACGGTCTATGCACGGGAGATTCCGGGCGTTCCCCGCATCGCCGTCCAGCACCACCACGCCCACCTGGCATCCTGCATGGCGGAGCACGGCCTGGAGGGGGAGGTTTTGGGCGTCATCTTCGACGGCACCGGCCTGGGATCCGATGGTACGGTCTGGGGCGGCGAGTTCCTCGTGGGAGGGTATACTTCCTTCCGGAGGAGCGGATATTTCCGGCCGGTTCTTCTCCCCGGCGGAGATGCCGCGGTCCGGGAACCGTTCCGCATGGCACTCTCCCACCTCCACACGGCATACGGAGAGAATCTGTTCGACCTGCCGCTCCCCTTTCTTGCCGGGATACCGGCCGGAGAGAGAAAGCTCTTCCTCGCCATGCTGGAGCGGGGAATCAATTCGCCCCTCACCTCCAGTTGCGGCAGGCTCTTCGACACCGTCGCCGCCCTGGTCGGCCTGCGGGGAAGGGTCTCCTACGAGGGGCAGGCGGCCATCGAGCTGGAGGCCCTGGCCGAGTCGGCGGAGACCGGGGAGATCTATCCCTTTGCCCTCGAAGTGGAAGAGGAGAGGCGCATGGTGGACTTCCGGCCCATGATCCGCGCCCTGGTGGAGGATGTGGCGGCCGGCGCGCACGGTCCCTTCATGGCCCGCCGCTTCCACAACACGGTTTCCGCAGCTGTGGGAGCCATGTGCGAGGAAATCCGGGCGGAGAGCGGGACGGATCGCGTCGTCCTCTCCGGCGGGGTTTTTCAGAACAAGCTGCTGAGCGAGGGGGTGTTCACTCTCCTCACAGAAAAGGGTTTCCGGGTTTTTACCCACCGGCTGGTACCCCCCAATGACGGGGGGATCGCCCTGGGCCAGGCAATCATAGCAGGAAGGAGTATGACGGATGTGTCTTGCGGTACCGATGCGGATAACGACTATTGAGGGGGATACCATGGTCGCGGAAATCGACGGCGTGCGCCGGGAGGCGAGCCTCATGATGCTCAACGACGAGGTGAAGGTGGGCGACTACGTCCTGATCCACGCAGGATTCGCCATCAGCCGCCTTGACGAGGAGGAGGCCCTGGAAACCCTGTCCATCATGCGGGAGTGCCTGGACCTGTCACGGGCGCCCGAATGAAAAGGTCCGTTTTCGAGGAATTCCGAAACCGGGACCTGGTGCGGGGACTGGCTGAACGGATCCGTCACCTGGCCGAGGGCCGAACAAATCCCATGACCTTCATGGAGGTCTGCGGCACCCATACCATGTCCATCTACCAGTACGGCATCAGGACCCTTCTTCCTGCCGGTGTGCGTCTTATCTCCGGCCCCGGCTGCCCGGTGTGCGTCACGCCGGTGGGGTATGTGGACCGGGCTGTGGCCTGTGCCCGCCTTCCCGAGACCATCACGGCCACCTTCGGCGACATGATGCGGGTCCCCGGTTCTTCTTCCAGCCTGCTGGAGGAACGGGCCAAGGGGGCCGACATCAGGATCGTCTACTCGCCCCTCGACGCACTGTCCCTTGCCGAGAGGAATCCCGGCAAACGGGTGGTATTCCTGGGGGTTGGCTTCGAAACCACCGCGCCTACCGTCGCGGCCACGCTCATCACGGCGCGCTCACGGCGTGTCGGCAACTTCTCCGTTCTGTCCGCCCACAAGACCATCCCCAACCCCATGCGCATCCTTTCCTCCGACCCGGACCTGGGCATCGACGGCTTTCTCTGCCCCGCCCATGTGAGCGCCGTTATCGGAGCAGACGCCTATCGTTTCCTGGCCGAGGAGCACGGCGTGCCGTGCGTGGTGACCGGTTTCGAGCCGGCGGACATCCTGCAAGGAGTGGCGATGTTGGCGCGGCAGGTGACGGAAGGGCGCAGCGCGGTGGAGAATGAGTACAGCAGGTTTGTCACTCCCGGTGGGAACGCAAGGGCTCAGGAGCTTCTGAGCAGGGTATTCGTCTCGGCCGATACCGCGTGGCGGGGCCTGGGGGTTATCCCGGAGAGCGGCCTTGAGATAGCGGAGGAGTTCACGGAGTTTGACGCAGAAAAGGTCGTGCCGGTCCGGGTGGAAGAGCCCCGCGAGCCGGAGGGGTGCCTGTGCGGAGAGGTCCTCAAGGGGAAGATCGCGCCGGCCGACTGTCCCCTTTTCGCTTCCGCCTGCACCCCGGAGCAACCGGTGGGGGCCTGCATGGTTTCATCGGAGGGAAGTTGCTCCGCAGCTTATCGCTATGGAAGGAGTGAGTGGTCCTGAAACCGATTTCTCTTGCCCAGGGAAGCGGAGGACGACAAAGCCAGCGCCTTGTGCGTTCCATACTCGAGTCAACGGGAGGACTGCCGGTTGCCCCTCTCGAGGATTGCGCCCTCCTGAACGATGGCCTGGCATTGACCATCGAC
>JAAZOO010000498.1 GCA_012797715.1 Geobacteraceae bacterium
CGTAGCTCAGGGGTAGAGCACTAGCTCGACACGCTAGGGGTCGGCGGTTCGAAACCGCCCGCGCCTACCATTTGGAATTCGCCAAGGTCAAACCAAGGACAGAGGCATCGAGGTTCGATGCCTCTTTCTGTTAAGGGGCCACCATGAAAGAAATTGGAGTAATCCTTCCCGACGGCTCACGAAAAGCTCTCGAGGATGGCGCAACGGTCAGTGACCTAGCTCGTTCCATCAGCGCCGGACTGGCGCGCACTGCCATTGCGGGAAAGATAAACGGGGAACTCGTCGATATCTCGGCTCCATTGCACGAAGGTGACAGGGTTGAGATACTCACCGACAAAAGTTCGGAAGCTCTGGATATAGTCCGTCACTCCACGTCACACCTTATGGCGCAGGCGGTGAAAACCCTTTTTCCGCGGGCGAAGGTAACGATTGGTCCCTCCATTGAGAACGGTTTCTACTACGATTTTGATGTTGATACGCCTTTCAGTCCCGAAGATCTGGAAAAGATCGAGACAAAGATGCGCGATCTGGCAAAAGCGAATCTGGCGATCACGCGGGAGGTCCTGGCAAAGGATGAGGCAATTCGGCTGTTTCGGGATTTGGGGGAAACCTATAAGGTCGAACTGATCGAGGAACTGGATGCTGCGGAAGTTTCACTCTATCGACAGGGGGATTTCGTAGACCTCTGCCGTGGACCGCATCTCCCGTCAACCTCCTTTTGCAAGGCTTTCAAGCTGACCTCCATAGCCGGCGCCTACTGGCGCGGCGATGAGAAACGCAAGATGCTGCAGCGTATTTACGGTACCGCCTTTACCGACAAGAAGGCGCTGGATGAGTATCTTGCGCGCCTGGAAGAGGCAAAACGCCGCGACCACCGGAAAATTGGAAAAGAGCTTGATCTCTTCTCGTTCTCTGACGAGGTGGGCGCCGGGCTGGTCATATGGCATCCCAAGGGCGCCATGCTCCGGACCATCCTTGAAGATTTCGAACGAAAAGAGCACCTGAAACGCGGCTACGACATTGTTCTCGGTCCACAGATACTCAAGAAGGAGCTCTGGCAGCGATCCGGCCACTATGAAAACTACCGTGAAAACATGTACTTCACGGAAGTCGACGGGCAGAGCTACGGCATAAAGCCCATGAACTGCCTCTCCCATATGATGATCTACAAGTCACAGCTCCGCAGTTACCGGGATCTTCCCCTGCGTTTCTTCGAGTTGGGCACGGTCCATCGTCACGAAAGGGCGGGAGTTCTCCACGGCCTGCTGCGGGTTCGGGGTTTCACCCAGGATGACGCTCATATCATCTGCACGCCGGAGCAGCTGGATGCCGAGATCAAGGGAGTCATCTCCTTTGTGAACGATGTGATGGGAATCTTCGGTTTCGACTACGAGATGGAGCTCTCCACGCGCCCCGAGAAATCAATCGGAACCGACGAAGACTGGGAGAGAGCGACAAAGGCGCTACTATCGGCCCTGCAGGACTCCGGGCGGCCTTTCGAGATTAACGAGGGAGACGGGGCGTTCTATGGACCGAAAATCGATATCAAGCTGCGCGACGCGCTTGACAGGCGATGGCAATGTGCTACAATCCAGTGCGATTTTACGCTCCCAGAGCGGTTTGACCTGACCTATGTGGCCGCAGACGGAGAACGAAGACGCCCCGTCATGGTTCACCGCGTCATCCTCGGCGCCATTGAACGCTTTATCGGTGTCCTTATCGAGCATTACGCAGGCAACTTTCCCCTCTGGCTCTCCCCTGTGCAGGGGATTGTGCTGACGGTTACCGACAATCAGGTGCCGTATGCGCAGCAGGTGGTTACGGCCCTTCGAGAAGAAGGGATTCGCGTACAGAACGATTTCAGGAACGAGAAACTTGGCTTCAAGATACGGGAAGCCCAGCTTCAAAGGATTCCATTCATGTTCGTAATTGGCGACAAGGAAGTTGAAACGAAGACCGTGACCCCGCGGTACCGCGACGGCAGAAATCTGCCGGCAATGAAGGTTTCCGAACTTGTAGAGCACATCAGAACGGAAGTGAAACGTTTCAAATAGGAGGTGGCACCATAGCGAAACCCACTGTTAACATCAATCAGGCCATACGCGCTCGTGAAGTCAGGGTTGTCGGGGCTGCAAGCGAACAGCTCGGCATCCTTCCCCTTTCGGAGGCGTTGGCCCTTGCGGAAAGTCAGCATCTGGATCTGGTCGAGGTGTCACCCACTGCCGTTCCTCCGGTCTGCAGGATCATGGATTATGGAAAGTTCAAGTACCAGCAGAGCAAAAGACAGCAGGAGGCAAGAAAAAAGCAGGTACAGATCCAGCTGAAAGAGATCAAGCTTAGACCCAAAACCGACGACCATGACATTCTTTTCAAGATAAA
>JAAZOO010000039.1 GCA_012797715.1 Geobacteraceae bacterium
AGCGAAATGGAGCGGCCACAGCCGATACTGTCCGAACCCCAAGGGTGAGTGTATCGGCTGTAGTGAAATGAGCGTAGAGCAGCACAAAGACGGCAATCGGAGAGAACGAAGGATGCCTCCAACTGCCGAATCTAGGTTCATTCTCCGTCACATATCCGCTCAGGGCGGGGTGGGCGCCGGTTCCGTTCCCTCCTTCCGTGCCCCTTTCCCCGTTGCCAGAAACCGGTTCGTCTCGGCAACCACCACCCCCGACAGACCAAGTAGCGCAATCAGGTTCGGCACGGCCATGAGGCCGTTCATCACGTCGGCGAAATTCCAGACCAGGTCCAGCTTGACGCCGGCGCCGACGAACACGAAGGCGGCATAGCATATCCGGTAGGGAAGGAGCGCCTTGACTCCCAGCAGGTATTCCAGGCACTTCTCGCCGTAGTAGGCCCAGCCGATAATGGTGGAATAGGCGAAAAAGACGATGCCGAAAGAGACGATGAATCCCCCCCAGTTCCCCGGGAGCCCCGTGTCGAAGGCGGATTTGGTGAGGGCGGAAACCTCATACCCCGAGTGCCATGCCCCGGTGACGATCAGCACCAGGCCGGTCATGGTGCATACGATGATGGTGTCGATGAAGGTGCCGGTCATGGATACCAGGGCCTGTTCGCACGGTTCATTGGTCTTGGCCGCTGCCGCTGCGATGGGCGCGCTTCCCATGCCCGATTCGTTGGAGAACACCCCCCGTGATACACCCTTCCGGATAGCCAGCATCACGGCGGCGCCGAGAAATCCGCCCGTTGCCGCCGATCCGGTGAATGCGTCGTGCAGGACGGTCATCAGGGCGCCGGGCACTTCGCCCGCGTAGCGCAGGAGGATGGCAAGGCATCCGGCCACATAGATGCAGGCCATCACCGGCACCATAACGGCCGAAACCCGGCCGATGCTCTTCACGCCGCCGAGGATGACGAGTCCGGTAAGAAGGGTCAGCGCGAGACCGGTGACAAGGGGGTCCAGTCCCAGGGTTTCCTTCAGGTTGCCTGCCACGGCATTGGCCTGCACCGTGTTGCCGATGCCGAAGGAGGCGATGGCGCCGAACAGGGCGAACAGCACCCCGAGCCATCTCATGCCGAGTCCCCGTTCGATATAGTACATGGGCCCCCCTGCCATTTCGCCGTTTTCGTCCACGATGCGGTACTTGACGGCCAGCACCCCCTCCGCATACTTGGTGGCCATGCCGAAGGCCGCGGTGATCCACATCCAGAACAGGGCGCCGGGCCCTCCCACGGAGATGGCCGTGGCCACCCCGATGATGTTTCCGGTGCCGATGGTGGCGGCCAGGGCAACCATCAGCGCCTGAAAGTGGCTGATATCCCCCTGTTCGTCGGATGCGGGCTTGACAAAGGTTTCATGGAGTGCGCGGGGGAGCTGGAAAACCTGAATGAGCCGGAGCCGGACCGTCAGGAATATTCCGGTGCCCACCAGGAGCACAAGGAGGGGAGCACCCCAGACATACCCGCTCAGCATGCCGAAAAAAGCATTCAGTTCAGTCATGACACCTCCCTGTGTCCGGTTCCGGAGCCTTGCGCAACGATGCTCCCCAGTCACGGGAGCCTACTGTCGTTTTCCTGGGCAGCCATGTCAACGTCAATTCGTGTATCCACACCCTGATCTTTGGGGCAAGCCCCCTTCCGTTCCCTGACGCATGCCCACGGCTGTCCCATTGCGGCGCGAAGGGCCGTTTCCGGCGGTGCGGCGGACGTCGTTTTCTTTTTAATAAAAAATATTCCGTCTTGCTTGACAATTCTGGATACGCGTAGAAACTATATGGTACCGCATCCGAAAACTATCTGTAACATTAACAGGTTTTCACTCTTTTTACGGGAAGAAATCCTGCGTGCTGGGTGCTGTACCGCCGTGTACGGGATCGCTCTTTGTATCCAAGGAAACGCAATGGGGGGCCGTCTCGTGGGTATGGGCCCCGGGACCTGAGAACAAAACCGCTCCTGAACCGGTACGGGCAGGTGGAATAGGTCATGCCCGCAAAGGGGTGTATCCAGAATTTATGCAACGGCAACACTGCCTGTATCCCTGAGGTGCGCGGCAATGACCGCCATGACGGGTAGTGGGGTTGTGCGGGACCATCAAGGTATGGCATTCCCTGGGGAAAGCGCCTCCCTTCTGCCGGTCCGTTCGTCCCGTGATGCCAGAGCGATTTTGCGCCCCTGTCCGAGGGGAGGAATACAGCCTACTGAGGTACCTGGAAAGGAGGAGATCGATGAAAAGAAGAATGCTGTGCTGGGGCATCCTGATGGCTTTCACCGTACTTGCCGGGGCGGGGACGGCATGGGCCGCAAAGGAAACAATCACCATCATGTGCTGGGAAGGGTATGCGGACAAGGCGTTCATTGATGAGTTCCAGAAGATGGTGAAGAAGAAGTACAAGATTGACGTGGAGGTGAAACCTTCCTATGCAACGGGGCAGGAGGATTTTTACAACGCGGCCAGGAACGGAACCGCGGATCTCATTTCTCCCCCGGCAGATATGGCAAAAGCTGCCCGGTTCGACTTCTTCAGAAAAGGGGCGGTGGTGCTTGCCCCCCTCACCATGAAGAATATTCCCAACGCAAAGCACATGCTGCCTTTTTTCAAGGCGGACACCTCCCTCATCTCGGGAGGGAAACGGTACGGACTCCCCTATAACTGCGGACCCTACGGGCTGGCCTACAACGCCGACATCGTAAAGGAGACCCCGTCAAGCTGGAACATCTTCTGGGATCCCCGCTATGCCGGCACCTACACCATCAACAACAACTTCCACAAGGTCAACATCTGGATAACGGCACTTGCCCTCGGGTACACGTACGAGGACCTTTTCGACATCGACCGGCTCGACCGGCAGAAGATTCAGCCCAAGCTGAACGAGCTGGTGAAGGGGGCAAAGAGCCTCTGGGACGGTGAAGCCAATGCGGATGAGTTTCCCCAGTTGTCGCTGGCGACCACCTGGGGATTTGCCGTGGTGAAGGCAAACCAGAAGGGTGGCAACTGGAAATTGGCCGCTCCGAAAGAAGGGGGAAGCGCCTGGATCGACTACTGGTGCATTACCCGCGCCGCAAAGGGAATGAAGAAGAGGCTGTGCGAAGAGTGGATTAACCTGCACCTGTCCCCCGCATTCCAGGCCCAGGTTGTCAAGCAGCAGGGCGTTTCGCCGGTCGTCGACAATGTCGGAAACCTCGTGACTCCGGAAGAAAGGACCTTGTTCAATGTGGGCAATAATGATTACTTCAAGACCGTGGCAATCTGGCGGGTCATGAGCGAAAAAACCGAGAAAGCCTTTGCAGAGATGTGGGAAGAGGCAAAAAAGCACAGAAAGTGAATGACGCCGGGCAGGCGCGAGCAGGGAAAGGCGCGTTCCTGCTCGGGCACATTGCCGGTTTAGGGGTGAGGGGAAGCCCCTGAGGAGAAAGGCCGCGATCCGGCGTGGAAGAGGAAAGCCCCGAGCAGGGCGGCGGAAAACACATCGTGGACAGAGGAGGGCACAATGAAAACATTCCTGAAGACGCTATCTTTGAGTTTGGTGCTGGTCATGGCCCTGGGTGCCGGAGCCCAGTCCCGCGCCGAGGAGGCGACGGCCGGCCAACCGGCTGCGCCGGCAGAGGCGGCGAAGCCTGCCGGGAAAGTGATACCCGAGGACCTGACCGCCGATTTCAACCTGTCGCTGTATTCCCAGTACATCTGGCGCGGATATGAGCTCAGCAGGGGGAGCGTGGTCTTCTTCCCCACCATGACCGTGGGGTACAAGGGGTTTGCCGTGAACCTGTGGGCCGATCTGGATACCCGGTTTGCGGGAAGCGACAATCATGGGAAGTTCAGGCTGCAGGAAACGGACGTGACCCTTTCGTACAGCAATTCCTACGAGCCGTGGAAACTCAACTACACCCTGGGGTGGATACTGTACAACTACCAGCCGGGACAGAACCAGGAGCTCTTCCTGAGCCTGGGGCTGGATACCCTTCTCAAGCCGACATTCACCGTCTACAACGAAATAGAGATTGGGCAGGCGTGGTACTTCAACCTCGGCGTATCCCACAGCTTCCCCATCTATAAGGACTGGTCCCTGGACGTGGGGGGGTGGGTCAGCTACCTGCACGACAAGTCGGACGCCGACTTCTCCAATTTCCATGACGGCAATATTTCGGCCGGAGTGAAGATCCCGATAAACAACTACATTTCCATCAAACCGAATATTCAGTACTCATTCCCCCTCAGCGGCGAAGCTTCACACGAAATCAGGTCACTCAGCTTCAGCGGCCACAGCCAGTTTGTCTACGGCGGGATCATTTTCGACCTGGCCCTATGAAACTCGGAATTCAATCAACTGATACAGGAGGACCCAGAGTATGAGACGAAGTATCGTGATCACCCTGATGCTGGTATTCGGCCTGTTTGCGTTCAGTACGAGCAGCGGGGCCGTTACCATCAAGAACGTCAAGCCGGGAGAGGATGTTTTCAGGTACATACAACGGGTGAAGGGTTCTTTCGACCAGAGGCTCTACCAGCAGGTAATAGGTGCGGCGAACCCTTTCAAGGAGGGCGACCAGACGGTCGGCGTGGGCGCCGACAGTAACGCCACCAGGGACAATGCCCGCAAGCTTCTTGCCAACACCAGGATCAAGGATATCACCACCCACCCCCTGCTCAACGATGACCTCTACAAGTTCATCGCCAAGGCCGTCGATCAGGACCAGTACAACAAGATCAAAGACTGGACCATGGCAAAGATGAAGACCTTCCTTCTGACCAGGAATGAGGCCCAGATCAAGTCGGTCATGTACGGCATGAACAGTGAGGTGGTCGGCTGCCTGCCCAAGATCATGAGCAACCAGGAGCTGATAGCGGTCAACAAGAAGATATTCAATCCGCTTCCGGGCAGCAAGCTCGGCGCCAAGGGGTACATGGGCGCAAGGATTCAGCCCAACTCTCCCACCGATGACCCGGAAGAGATTTCCTGGCAGGTGCTGAGCGCCTTTTCCTACGGGGTCGGCGATCTGGTAATTGGAACCAATCCGGTGGACGGAACGAAAGAGAGCGTTGCGCGGGTTGAAGGCGCCCTCAAGGATATCGTGGACGCGTTCAGGTTGAATGATACGATTCCGTGGTGCGTGCTTGCCCACATTGACGTTCAGAGGGAATTGTTCAACGAAAAGCCGGAGCTGGTTGCTTTCATGTTCCAGAGCCTGGCAGGAACCGATACGGCCAACAAGACCTTCGACGTGACCGTTGAAAAGATGGTAGACCATGCGAAATCCCGGGCCGGACAGAGATTCGGGCTCTACTATGAGACCGGCCAGGGCGCCGACTTCACCAACGGCGGCGCCGACGGCGTGGACATGGTGGTGCTCGAATCCCGCAAGTACGGGTTTGCGCGAGGCCTGAAGCAGATACTCGCCCAGGTCCAGCCGAGGGGGGCCTGGACCCATTTCAATGATGTGGCCGGCTTCATCGGCCCCGAGATATTCAGGACCAAGGAGCAACTGGTGCGCTGCTGCCTCGAAGACATTCTGATGGGCAAGCTGCAGGGCCTGCCCGCGGGGCTCGATATCTGCTCGACCCTTCACATGTCCGTAAGCCTTGACGACCTCGACTGGTGCATCGACCAGATCATGCCGGCGAATCCGGCCTATCTCATGGCGCTGCCCACCAAGAACGACCCGATGCTGAGCTACCTGACCACGGCCTACCAGGATCATGTGCGCATTCGTGAAAAATTCGGCTACAAGGTGAACGATGCCATGTGGGCCTTCTTCAAGCGCATTCAAGTCATCGACAACAACGGCAAACCGACCAAGCATTTCGGCGATCCGGTATGGGTCTACTACCAGTACCGCCTTGCAAAGGGTGACACGCGCTCTCAGCAGACAATTCTCGCCGAAGGGAAAAAGAAGTTCGACGAGATTCACGGCACGTGGCTCAAGACCGGAAACAAGGTGCCTCTGGCCTCCGGCTACGGCAAGAACCTGTGGGATCTGAATCCCGCCCTCGACAAGAAGATCCGGGAACTGTACGCTGACGCGAAGAAGGCTATCTGGGCGGAATTTACCCCCGAGTTCATCAAGAGTGTTCCCGATTCGGTTCAGCTGGCGACCCTGTCCAAGGACCGTGAAAATTACATTGTGCACCCCGAGTCCGGCGAAAAATTGAGCGAGCAGTCAGTGGCAACCCTGCAGAAGCTGCGCGATTCATGGCAGGGCAAGGCACCGGATGTGCAGATTGTCATATCCGACGGCCTGAACGCCAATTCCATCATGGATCCCGCCCATACCCTGCCGTATATCACGGCCTTGAGAAGGGAACTCCAGGCTGCCGGCATGACCGTTGACAAGAAGAACATCATTATCAACAGCGGCCGCGTGCGAGCAGGGTACATG
>JAAZOO010000499.1 GCA_012797715.1 Geobacteraceae bacterium
GTTCGTGAGATTGGGGGGGAGATTCTCGCCGTCTCCCAGTTTACCTTGGCGGGGAACTGCGCAAAGGGTCGTCGTCCTTCCTTCGACAGCGCTGCTCCTCCTGATGTGGCATGCCGGCTCTATGAATTTTTTGTATCAGAAATACGACGGAGCGGCATTCCAGTAGCGACCGGGATTTTCCAGTCAGACATGAAGGTCAGTCTGATTAATGACGGACCGGTCACCTTCGTACTGGACAGTACCCGTAAAGGCTGAGTATCAGGAGATGGACGTCCCGCCGTAACCGCATTTGGAAGCGAATTCCCGAAAAATCTTGACTTCAGTCTGTGATATTCTTGTAATGTTGAGCAAAAACCCTTAGGAAACTCCATGGTACTCAAGACCATCCTGGACAGGCTCTATGAGTGCAGATCGGACGTCCATCTCTCCAACGACCCCCTGTCATTCTGCCACCGGTATAGTGACCCTCAGGATCGTGAGATTGTAGGACTGATTGCCTCTTCTCTGGCCTATGGTAACGTTAAGGCTTTCATGGCGAGTCTGGAGCGGGTTTTCTCCAGAATCAACTCCTCTCCTCGACGCTACATCGAGAGGTTTGAGTCAGCTGTGGGGTTGAGGCATTTTTCGGATTTCAAATACCGTTTCCACAACGGACACGACCTGTGCGCGCTGTTCCTGTCCATGAGAACCATGATTCGCGAATCGGGTTCGATACAGGAGTACTTCCTTGAAGGACACGATTCTTCTGCCCAGGACATAACAGAGGGGCTGAACACGTTTTCCGCATCGGTACTCCGTTTCGATTATTCCGAGATTTTCGGTTGTCCGGCGATTCCGAAGAGTTCCTTTTTCCCCCACTTTTTTCCTTCACCTGCCGGAGGCAGTGCCTGCAAGCGTCTTTGCATGTTTCTGAGATGGATGGTCCGTCCGGCAGACGGTATCGATCTCGGTCTGTGGGAATCGATTTCGCCGGCACAACTCATAATTCCTGTTGATGCCCACATCCAACGGATAGCAGGTTTCCTCGGGTTTACTACCCGTTCCCGAGCTGATTGGCGTATGGCAGGGGAGATAACGGCAGCATTACGGCTGTTGTCTCCCGCTGACCCTGTCAAGTATGATTTCTCCCTGTGCCACCTGGGGATATCGGAGGGGTGTGGCGGCAAGGATCGGAAGGTATGCCTCAGGTGCTCTCTTTCGGATGTGTGTCGGGGAAGCAGACTGTGAAACCTGCCATGGAAATGCTGTTCGAATCGCATCAGGGACGAGCTCCCCTCTCCTTCAGATTTTCCGGACTTGTTGAAGATATTGCAGCCCATTCTCGGGAGGAAGTGCTCCCCGCATTGCTGAGGATAGAAGCTGCGGTGTCCAAGGGGATGTATGCGGCAGGGTTTCTCTGCTACGAGGCTGCTGCCGGAGTCGATCCGGATCTGACGACCAAGCATCCGGGCAGCCTTCCCCTTCTCCGGTTCGGTATTTTCAGGGAGCGCCTGGTGATGCATCCGCCTGCAGCGGAGGAAGAGGAGAATTTTCGTAGTATGGACTGGAACTCCTCTCTGTCGGCGGCCGATTTTCGCAATGGAGTGAGTGCCATCAGGGAATATATTGCCGCCGGACACTGTTACCAGGTTAACTACACCATGCGGTTGCGGTTCGGTTTTTCCGGAGATCCCTTTTCCTTCTACCGCAGCCTTTGCGCTTCTCAACGGACCAGGTACAGCGCGTATCTCCATATGGACAGGCATGACATTCTGTCGGTTTCACCGGAACTCTTTTTCCGGTTGGACAAAGGTGTCCTCACCGTCCGACCCATGAAAGGGACAGCGGCCAGGGGACGATGGATGACCGAGGATGAACTGATTGCCCGTCGTCTGCGTGAGAGCACCAAAGAACAAGCCGAGAACCTCATGATCGTTGACCTGTTGCGGAACGATCTGGGGAGAATTTCCCGTAACGGCACCGTCTCCGTGGTGTCGTTGTTTGACGTGGAAACCTTTGAGACGGTTCATCAGATGACTTCCACCGTAACATCCCTCCTCACTCCCGGCACCCGGTTCACGGAGTTGCTGCGGGCTCTCTTCCCCTGCGGTTCGGTGACCGGTGCTCCGAAGAAACGGTCCATGGAAATCATTGCCGAATTGGAGGATTCGCCGCGCGGCATATATACCGGGTGTATCGGGTATGTTACCCCAGGGATGGAGCATGCTGTCTTCAATGTCGCGATACGCACCGTAGTTATCGACAGAGAGTCCGGAACTGCCGAATTGGGAGTCGGCAGCGGTATAACATGGGATTCAGCAGCTGATGCCGAGTTCGAGGAGTGTCTGGCAAAGGGTATGTTTGCTCGAAGCGTGCCACGATCCTTTTCTCTTCTTGAGTCGATGCTTTTTGAGGAAGAAAAAGGTTTTTTCCTTCTGGAGCGTCACTTGGAAAGGCTTTCAGAATCGGCCAGATATTTCGGATTCGACCTGAATATCTCCTCTATTCGGGATGCATTGACACGATACGCTGCACGGCTGACAGGAAAGAGAAAGGTCAGGGTATCACTATCCCGCAGGGGGGAATTCCGTATCGAGGCGGAAGAAATTCCGGATGCCGTTGCGTCGGCTCCGCCCATGATAGCCATCGCAGAGTCCCGTGTCGACAGCTCGGAACCTTTTCTTTACCATAAGACAACTTGCCGTGAGGTTTACGACCGTGAAAAAGCCTTGAGGCCGGATTGCCTGGATGTTGTCTTTCTCAACGAGCGCGATGAGATCACGGAGGCGGCGCACAATAACATCGTGATTCGGAAAGGGTGCGAACTCGTTACTCCCCCCTTGGAAAGCGGTCTTCTCCCTGGAACTTTTCGCGGCCACCTCCTGGCCACGGGAGAGATTCGAGAGGGCCGGCTGACCATTGACGATCTCATGCATGCCGAGGACGTGTATCTGATAAATTCCGTCCGAAAGTGGCGACGTGTGTACTTGGACACGAGAGGAATGCCGTCATGAAGAAACTTCTGACATTGGGTGCCGTCGTTTTTCTCTGCTCGGCATTTTTCGACTCCCTTATAGCTTCCGGCCTGGAGCGGCCTTTTCCGTGGCCGCGGGTTATTGCAATGGCGACTGCCGGAGCCCTCTGTTACTACCTTCTCATAAAATACAGGAAGCAGCTTTGACACAAAGGATTTTCCGCCTGAACGTGCGCCAGGTGTCTGCGGCTCCGGACGCTCATGGCCTGGTTTCTTCAGTGTGGGATGATGTCCTTCCAAGCATCGCTGATTATTTTTATGGTGTTTCAGGTAGTTAGGTAATCTTCTGGTGTCTCGGGTTCTTCGATTGTCTGCGCTGATGTCTGTCATGACCGTGATCCTCATTGGAGGGCGAGGGGAGATCCTCCCGCGTTCTTTTCTTCCGGGCAACTGCACGGGTTTCTTCTTGCCGATACAGTCCGGGATACGGGTGCACGGTCAACCTGACGTTGCATCGTGCGTTTCCTTAAACATAAGGGGGAGGGGAGGAGAGTCCTGGATACCACAGGAGCGTTGAACAATTTTCTGGCCGGGGTGGAAGTTCGAGCCCTCCGCATGGCTGAATTCTCCGTTGGTGATACAGATGAAGCCATGGATCTTGTGCAGGATGCGATGCTCGCTTTTGTCCGGAGGTATGCCTCCCGCCCCGAAGGGGAATGGAGCGCACTATTCTACAGGATACTCCAGAACCGGATTACCGATTGGTATCGCAGGACCGCGGTCCGCAACCGCTTCCGGTCCTGGTTCGGTTTCCAGGGTGACGACTCCGAAGAGAAGGAGGACCCCATTCAGACCCTTGCGGATACTTTCAGCCCCGACCCCGCCAGGTCCCTCGCCTTGTCCGACGCAGCCGATGCCTTGAAAAGGGCGTTACGAACCCTCCCCCTGCGACAGCGGCAGGCATTTCTCCTGCGCGCGTGGGAGGGGATGGACGTGGCACAAACGGCGTTCGCCATGGGGTGTTCCGAGGGGAGCGTGAAGACACATTATTCGAGGGCGGTGCACACCTTGCGCGGCCTGATGGAGGAGTATAGACCATGAGCGGTGAAGATCGAGACAGAGTCTTTGCTGAAAGGATGCGGGAACTGCTGGATGAGAGTGTGGGACGTCCCGACGAGCAGACAAGAATGCGTCTTCGAAGTATCAGGCTCACAGCGCTTGAGGCAGCCGAGCAGGGGGTGCCATGGTATCTGCGCTTTCCTCGATGGATTACGGCTGGTGGGCTGGCGACCGCGACAGTGCTCGTTCTCGCGGTGTCCCTGTGGATGGGAAGAGGACGCCCTGCGCTTCCCGTCACGCAGGTTGAAGACCTGGATATTCTCACGAACAGCGAACAGCTGGAGTTGTACAAGGATCTTGACTTCTACCGCTGGCTTGAGAGCGCGGACAATTCAGGGTAAACGGCTGTCCGTGTTCAAGACTGCCGGAGGGCTGCGAAGCCTTTCCTTCCCGGACATATTCTTCTGGAACATGACTCGGGCCTTTCTTGCCCCTTTTCCAGTGCGACCCCCGGGGGATAGCGGAACCATGTCGGGAGTTGCGGGAGATTTGAATTTTTTTGAATGTATAGGTATCAGGGGACCATGGACATCGTTTGGATTCGACTTGTTCCCCCAACCTCCTCTGAGCAAGTGGGGGGGCACTGATGCACTGTGCGGGCCGGACACTGCTGCAGCAGGCGACGTGCCAGGGCAGTCCGGCGCACACCAGGAAAAGGAAACCGGGTATGAAGAGATTTTTGCTGTCGCTGGTCATGGTGCTTACTGTTGGGGGCGCCCTGCCGACATGGGGCCAGGGCATGGGAGTGCCGTGGGATCACCTGACACGGGAAGAGAAAAAGGTTCTGGATCCGTACCGGGAACGATGGAATGACCTTTCACCGGAAAAACGGGAGCGGTTGCGCAGAAGGGCGGAGAGGTGGGGGCGGATGACACCGGAAGAGCGCCGGGAGGCCGAGGAACGCTATAAGCGATGGAGGGAACTTCCGCCGGAGCAGCGTGAAATGATACGCAAACGCTTTTCGGAATTTCGCAAGCTTCCACCGGAAGAACAGGAAAAGATACGCAGCCGCTACCGTTGGTTCCGAACCCTTCCCCCGGAACAGCGCCGGGCTCTCCATGAAAGGTGGCACCGTATGACCCCCGAAGAACGGAAGGAACTGCACGAACGCTGGCAGCGCATGACCCCTGCGGAACAGCAGGATTTCCTCCGTAAATAATACCTGTGCAGAAAGCTTCTTTCCGGCGGCGTCTTCTGTCGGACGAGGGGTGTGCCTTTCTTACGTGATTATCGGCAGGCGTCTTGCCAGGAGGATCTCCCGGGGGGACACTGACGCCTGATAGGCCAGAGCCTCAACCCCATTCCCAACAACAAGCCGCAGAAGATTCCCGTAGTCGGGATCGATAGCGTCGGCAGGGGAAAGGGTTCGGGCATCTTCCCGCTGCACAACGAAGAAGATAACGCCACGCCCGCCGTTTCGCACCACTTCCATCAGCTCCCGGAGGTGTTTCTGCCCGCGGACCGTTACGGAGTCCGGAAACAGGGCTCTCTCGCCGTCCACCAGAGTGACATTTTTCACTTCAACATAACAGCAGCCGGTCTGGCCGGTGAGAAGCAGGTCTATTCTACTATCGGCTCCGTACCGTACTTCGGAACGGATATGGTCGTATCCGGCCAGTTCAGGGACCTTTTCCTGGACAAGTGCCTCACGAACCAACGCATTGGGCAGGCCGGTATTGATTCCAACCCATAGTCCGTTTGCCCGCACAAGCTCCCACGTGAAGGGGTGCTTTCTTTTCGGGTTGTTGCTCCGTGAAAGCAAGACCTCGCTTCCAGGCACCGAGCACCCCTTCATGCTTCCGGAATTGGGGCAATGGGCCGTTACGGTCACTCCATTCTGGAGAAGCACATCCGCCAGAAAGCGCTGGTAGCGACGGATGAGTACCCCGGGATATAGCGGTTCGGGAAGTCTCATGGTGCAGTGTCACGGTACTGCTGTTTCCTTGGCCAAGTGTGCCTGCCGCCCCTATTCGGCAACCGGGTCTCCCACCTTCCCCGCCGCTTGAAAGAAGATGGTTCCGAGCATGACATCCGCAATGGCGCCGGTTACCACCCCAATGGGGAGAAACACTACTGAGGACGTGAAGAGCCCGGTGGTGATGGTCATAAAACAGAAGGGTCTGAGCATTCCGTTCAGGGAGTCCGGGAGTTTCAGGAGCTTTATCCCGAAAAGGATCTGGACGATTCCGAAGGCCGCGATGAGGAGAAGGGAAAACCACTCGAGCGCCTCCGTCCATGTCGGGAGAAACAGTCCGCCAATGACGGCGCAACCGGCAAACAGGTTCGTCGCTATCAGAAAATCAAGGTAGTTGTCCGTGTCATGGAAGGAGTGGCGCATATTCAGCAGCTTCTTCAGAAGCCAGGTCAGGCAGGTGAAGAGAGCGATGCCCACCATTTGCATGAGCCCCTGGAAATAGGGTGTAAGGGGAGTATTCCCCTCGGCAAAATAATATGACAGTATCAGGAACGGTATGCTCAGGACTGCGCTTGACATGGCGAGAAAACCAGCCGTTCGTAACGTTTTCGAAGTCACCTTTTCCTCCCTGGTTGAAAACGAAAGTGCACATTGATTGCTGTGCCCTCCATCCCGCACTGAAAGGAAGAGGGATGGTGGGTTGCCGGGGAAACGGCAGGTTGAATTCTCCGGAGAGAACAGGACGGCGCACCTGCCGAACAGGGGTTTATATTTAAGATAAATTAGTTTTATTTATATTGAAATTTTGGGCCGTATGCGGTAATAGATATCCCGTAGACCCTCCTGCAATGAACCCCGGCGTGCCCGGCACGGTATTCGTGACTCGGCTTCCGGGGTATTTTTTTCCTCCGTTTCCAATGCGGGACGGCACCTAACGGAGCGTTTTTCCCTCCAGCGCCTGGAGAAGGGGCTGGAGCAGGTCGCATTCCCGGTCGGAAAGCCCGAACGGATTCATGCGGATCATCATGCCCAGCGCGGTGGTTATCAGCGCGCAGTGGCTTGCATACAAAGCTCCGACGGTTTGGAGAGTCAACGGCAGCCAGCGAACCGCCCGGGCATCGTCCCCCGCCCGGAGGCTCATCCGATCGGCGCTGTCCGCGGCAAGGTGGAGGTGTCTGGCTGTTGTTTCCATCCATGCGTGATCCGTGTTGCGCGGGTCATCCACGTACCCCTGGTAGGTCAGCGTCCCCTGTGCCATATCCAGTTCCACACCGGTTTCCTCGCGCAACTCCCGCACCAGGGTGCGGGAGACCTCTTCTCCCCTGTCAACCATTCCTCCGGGGATGGCCCACTGGCCGTTGTCCCTCCGTTGCACCGCCAGCAGTTCAAAGAAACCCGTTTCCCTGTTGAACCTGGTAATGATGGGATCCGCCGCATAGTTGGGCCCCCATTTTCCCAGAAGCCCTCTCCCGGCCAGGCCGGTTCTGCCGATGGGGTTGAGCGGACGGCCCTCCCCGTCATAGGTCAGCCGCCCTGTCAGGCTTTCGCGGGGAAGCGCCGGCAAAAGAGAGATATCTTCCGGATCAGCCCATCCGTTCGTTTTTCGCGTTGAATCGTTTGCAAGAACGATGGGAGAGACGTAGTAGGGAGGCGCGTAGCCGGGGTAGTCCACTTCCCATTCCACCAGGTGGTCGGGAACAGGAAACCTTTCGGGGTAGTCGGGCGGCCGTTCGTTCCGTGCCTTTCTGTGCCATCCACGGGAAGACGGCGTAAGCGCATCGCATTTCTGGTCAACCATGGGGGGGCGGGTATCCATCTCATTCTCCTTTCCGTCGCGTAGGGACTGTCTCCCTTCACGGCAGCCATCCTCCGTTCCGCCGGATTTCAGCAATTGTATGCGATACGCCGTCCTTTGTCGATGACAATAACCGCATTCAGCGACGGGAAGGGGGATTTGCTTGCCTGCGCGTCACCCAGGGTGTCAATCTTGACAAAGAGCGTCTGGAAAAGGTAGACTCGCACATGAAAAAGCGATATATCAGCGTTGTTCCGGTTGGAGAAACAATGGAATTCAACGGTAAGATAGTTGTAGTAACGGGAGGCACCCGGGGAATCGGCAGAGCGGTATCCCTCCGGTTCGCCGCGGAAGGAGCTCTGGTTACGGCGGCGTACCTGAAAAATGACGAAGCGGCTCGCTCGCTGGTGGAAGAGTCCACGGGGCTGCCGGGCGCGATCCGGGTTATCAGGGCCGACGTGAGGACATCGGAAGGTGCCATTGCCCTGATGGACGCTGCATCCCGCGATGCAGGCCATATCGATGTCCTGGTGAATAACGCGGGCATCATCCGCGACGCATACCTAGCCATGATGTCGGAAGGCGACTGGGCGGACGTTATGGAGTCCAACCTCTATCCCCTCTTTCACTGCTGCAAGTGGGGCGTTCGAAAGATGCTCTCCCGGAAAAGGGGCGCCATTGTCACTATCGCCTCCATCTCGGCTTTTACCGGAAATCCCGGACAGACGAACTACGCTGCCAGCAAGGGTGCCGCGGTAAGCTTCACCCGCTCCCTTGCGCGGGAGGTGGGGCCTCTCGGCATAAGGGTGAATTCCGTTGCGCCGGGCCTTATCGAGACAGAAATGGTTGCCTCACTGAAGCAGGAACTGGTTGATACCATTATCGGAAGTTCATCCCTCCGCCGCATCGGCCGTCCTGAAGACGTTGCCGAAGCGGTGGCATTCCTCGCGTCGGAGCGTGCCGCATACATTACCGGGCAATGCCTGATTGTCGACGGCGGCATCGTGTGACGAAAGCCCCCGGAAAAAGGACTGCATGACGAAAAAAAGAATCGCCATTACCGGAATGGGGGTCTTCTGCGCCGCAGGCAAGGATATCCCTTCCTTTACGCGCAATCTCCGTCAGGGGTCGAGCGCCATAGGGCCCATGGATCTCTTTGATGTGACGCCGTTTCCGGCCCGAATTGCCGCTCAGGTCAGAGACTTTGATCCCTTCGCCTATTTTGACCGGAAAACCGCATCACGGCTTTCCAGGGCCGATCAGTTCGGCGTTATCGCCGCCGGTGAGGCGCTTTCCGAAAGCCGCGTGATGGATTGCCGCTCTCCCTATGACATCGGGGTTGCCGTGGGAGCCGGAGCAGCGGGGATGCTCCACGCTGAACAGTGGCTGAAGGAAACCGTGGCGGGGAAGAAAGCCTCCCCGTCACTGTTGCGTGGTATCCTCCCCGACAGGACGGCCACTGCCATAGCGTCGCACTTTGGTCTTGGCGGGTACCAGGGAACCATTACTACGGCCTGTTCCTCCTCGGCGACAGCCATCGGCTGGGGTGCCGACCTTGTCGCGACCGGAAGGCTGAAGTCGGTGGTCTGCGGCGGTTCCGACGCGATTTCCCTTCTCACGTACGCCGGCTTCAATTCTCTGCGGGTCGTGGATGTGGAGCCGTGCGCTCCCTTCAGTCTCGGCAGGCGGGGAATTTCACTGGGCGAGGGAGCCGCTTTCTTCGTTCTGGAAGACGGGGAGGAGGCACGCAGGCGGGGTGCCCGTGTCTACGGGTATGTTCTCGGCTATGGGGTTGTGGGGGAGGCGTACCATATGACCGCTCCGGAACCGACCGGGGCCGAGGCTGCACGGGTCATGGCAAACGCCCTTGAACGGTCCGGGGTGCGTACAGAAGATGTGGGCTGGGTGAACGCCCATGGCACGGCGACCCCCCTGAACGATGTGGTGGAAACCAGGGCCATGAAACTTGTTTTCGGAGAACGGGCCGGTGCCGTTCCGCTGGTTTCCACGAAAGCACTGACAGGCCACTGCCTGGGTTCCGCCGGTGCGATTGAGGCGGTGGCAACGGTGGTTTCCCTGAACGGAGGGTTCATTCCCGGGACGCTCAACTTCCGCGGAGCGGATCCCGAGTGCGACCTGGACTACTGCCACGAAGGCGCGCGGGAGAGCCGGGCATCGGTGGCTCTGTCCAATTCCTTTGCATTCGGAGGAAATTGCACCTCCCTGGTGTTGTCGCTATGAACGCGAACGGTACTGAAATTGTAATAACCGGCCTTGCCGCCATCACCGCTGCCGGAGTCGGTCTGGATCCTCTCCGGGAAACGGTGCGGACCGGTGTTTCCGCTCTCCGTCCGGTTCCCGCGGAACTGGCGGGCGGGGAAGGCCATCTGTGGGGGAGGGCGGATAGCTTTCGGGCAGCCGATTTCATGTCTCCGCTGAAGGCGAGGAAGTTCGATCGCTGCAGCCTTTTCGCGGTAGTCGCTGCCGGCATGGCGCTGCTCGACGCCGGCATCGTTCCGTCGGCGTTCGGCGCCGAGAGAGTCGGCATAGTTCTTGGGTGCGGCTTCGGGGGCATCGCAAATTCCGAGGAGTTTCTCCGCGGCTACTTCACGCGGGGGAGCGACGGCCTGGTTCCGATGCTCTTCCCCAATACCGTCCCCAATGCGCCTGCAAGCAATGCATCCATCGAGCACGGGCTCAAGGGACCGAATGTCACCTTTGTGCAACGCTTTTGTTCCGCTGAGGCGGCCTTTGAGATGGCGTGCCGCTTCCTTGAGGAGGATCGGGCGGATATCATGCTGACCGGAGGGGTTGATGAGCTCAATCCATTCATGATCCGTGCATTCCGGGACATGGGGCAATTGCGGCGCCATGGCCGAGGGTTCAGCGAGGGGGCCGGAATTCTCGTCCTGGAAAAAGGCGCAGTGGCGCGGCGGCGCGGGTGCGCAATCCGGGCATCGGTCGGCGATATCCGGACAATCGGTCGGCTGGCGCCGGGGCGCGAAGAGGAAGGGTTCGCGAGACTTATCGGCACAGGGAAAAGCCCGTCGCTCATTTCCCTGTCCGGTGTGGCGGGAGAGATGCCGGTGTTGCTGGACCGCCTGCCGTCCGCGCCACGCCTGGAAACCTCCCCTCTCCTCGGCCGCTCCCTTGCCATGGGAGGGACGGCGCTGGTTTCTCTCCTGCTGGCTTCGTCACCGGGAGATTCCCTCGCCCATTACGCCGCATCACCGGAGGGCCCATACTATGGTATCGATTTCAAGCGAACGGAATCCAGCTAACCCGGATCCGGCCTCCTACCTCCCCCACCGTTCCCCTTTTCTCCTGATCGATCGCGTTCTGTGCCGGAACCCGGGTCACGGCGCCTCGGGTATCCGTTGTGTCAGCCACGATCCCGGCGGCTGCTCCGAGATTCTTCTCCTTGAGTCAATGGCCCAGCTGGGCGGTATCGCGGCAGCCGAGCGGGAGGGTGAGGGAGGTTTCCTTGCGGCAATCGACCGGGCAGTGTTTCACCGTACGGTCCGGAAGGGCGATCGAATCCGTTTTACGGTGCGCATCGTCAAGACATTCGGCAGATTGTATGTTCTGGAGGGAGAGGCGCACGTCGATGACGAACCGGTGGCCACTGCCGTTCTGACTCTCGGCATCGGGATGGTGGCATGATTGGGGGCACGTACCCGTGCCGTCACGCGGGACGCACTCGATGACAGCGGCCGGAGAAAAGGATTTCTTTCCCATGACCTTGAAAAAACTTCTTTTGATAGCGCTTGTCGGTACCCTGTGTTCTTTTGCCTCTCCGGTGTCCGCTTCCCCTCTTTCGGGCGTGGAAGGTCTGGAGTTTCTGCGCCGCGCGTTTGCAGGAGTGAACGATTTTACCGCGGAGATTACCCAAGAGAAACAGTTGTCCCTGATGAAGAAGAAGATGACCGCCAGCGGCACGGTCCGCTTCAGAAAGCCCGATACCTTTTACATGGAACTCTATTCGCCGTACTCCAGCCGTGTCCTGCTCAAGGACACGGTGCTGACCCTCAAGCTTCCCAATGAAGGCGTGCGCCAGAAGATTTCCCTGCCGCGGGAGCAGGGACTCGGACGCTGGATTTCCTTTCTCGACCGTCCGGTGAAGAGTCTTCCCGATGGTTTCGATATCCGTGCGGAAAAACGGGGTGAGACCGTGTTCCTCCAGTTCGCTCCGTGGAAAAAGGGGGGGATGCGGGAGATTCAACTCTCCCTGTCGCAGGACGGCCGCTTGAAGCGGCTTGTTCTGGAGGAGAATAACCGGGATCGGACTGTTATTACCTTCCACCGCATGAAAAAGAATACCGGATTGACGGAGGGGGATTTCCGGCTGGAATAGTATCTGCGAATCTTCGATGCGTGGAACGGGAAGGCCGGGGCGGTGGGGGCCCCGGCCGAAAGATGGGCTGCTGTGCCTGAATGACCGCTTCGTCCCCGGAGGTGGGGCTAGTGGCGTGCGGTGGTAACGGCGATGCCTTTCTTGCCGAGCCGTCCGGCCGCCTCGGTCTCCGTCAGGGTCACGTCCTCCGGGATGCCTGACTTCCTCCGCACCGAAGAGCGGACCTTGTCCCAATCAACCTTGTTTTCTGCGTTATGCCGGATGATCTGTCCTTTTGCCTCATCTTCCAGGTTCTTGATGCGCCTGTAGACGTCACCATGAACCTCGAGAAAGACCCTCCCGTCATCGGAGAGAGCCACCTTTACCGGCTGATAGATAATCTCCCCTCCCGTGTTTACCCGGATGTGCGGAAATATCTCTTCAATTTTGGCGGGGTGAACCCGAATGCAGCCATGGCTGCTGAAGGTGTTGA
>JAAZOO010000040.1 GCA_012797715.1 Geobacteraceae bacterium
AAAAGGGTGCGCCAGGCCATTACATGCGCCATCAGCAAGGACGAGATCATCCAGGGAGCGCTCCTGGGCATGGGGCAGGCGGCGCACGGCCCCTACAAGCCGGGCACCTGGCAGTACAACCCCACGGTCCGGGACTTCACCTACAATCCGGACCGGGCCCGGGCTCTCCTGGCGGAAGCGGGATGGAAACGCGGGCCGGACGGCACGCTCGTGAAGGACCGCCGGCCGTTCCGCTTCACGGTGCTTACCAACCAGGGAAACGAGCAGCGCCTGAAAACGGCCCAGATCATCCAGCAGCGCCTCAAGGCTATCGGCATCGACGTGGCGATACGGGTCCTGGAATGGTCGTCCTTTATCACCCACTTCATCGACAAGAGGAATTTCGAGGCCGTGATTCTCGCCTGGACCATCTCCCAGGATCCCGACATCTTCGACGTCTGGCACTCCACCAAGACCGGCCCCAAGGAGCTGAACTTCATCGGTTTCAGGAATGCGGACGTGGATCGCCTCATCGAGGAGGGGAGAAGGACCTTTGACAGGGAAAAGAGGAAACGGTGCTACTTCCGCATCCAGGAGATCCTGGCCGAAGAGCAGCCCTATACCTTCCTCTACGTGCCTGACGCCCTGCCGGTGGTCAGCGCCCGTTTCCGGGGCATCGAGCCCGCGCCCGCGGGGATATCGTACAACTTCATCAGGTGGTACGTGCCCAGGGAAGAGCAGGTGCACCCATGATTGCGTACCTGGCGAAACGTCTCCTGATGCTGGTTCCGCTCCTTTTCGGCATCACCCTCATCACCTTTGCCGTGATCCACCTGGCGCCCGGAGAACCGGTGGACATGCAGATATCCATGAGTCCCAAGGTTTCGGCCGAGGCGCGCCAGAGGATCCGTGAGTTCTACGGCCTGGACAAGCCTCTCCACGTGCAGTACGTCCAGTGGCTGGGACGCATGGCCCGCCTCGACTTCGGCCGCTCCTTCGCCCCGGACAACCGGCCGGTGACGGACAAAATCGCCGAACGGATACCCATAACCCTTTCCCTGAACATCGTGGCGCTGCTCCTGGAGTTCGGCCTGGCCATCCCCATCGGCATCCTCGCCGCCGTGCGGCGCGACACCCTGCTGGACAAGGGGATCACGGTGTTCGTGTTCGCGGGGTTCGCCGTGCCCACCTTCTGGCTGGCGCTGCTGCTCATGTATTTCTTCGGCGTCACGCTCGGCTGGCTCCCCATCTCCGGCATCCATTCCCTGGGAAGCGACCGCCTGGGTCCGGTCCCCTGGTTTCTGGACATGGTGAAACACCTGATCCTCCCCATGGGAGTCATGACCTTCGGCAGCCTTGCCGGACTCTCCCGCTACATGCGCTCCAGCATGCTGGAGGTACTCCGTCAGGACTACATCACCACGGCGCGGGCCAAGGGGCTCCCGGAACGGGCCGTTATCCTGCGGCACGCCCTCAGGAACGCCCTCCTGCCGGTCATCACCTTCCTCGGGTTTTCCCTGCCGGGGCTCATCGGCGGAAGCGTCATCTTCGAGACCATCTTCGCCATACCCGGCATGGGTCAACTCTTCTACCAGGTGGTCATGATGCGCGACTATCCCCTGATCATGGGGATCCTGGTCATCGGCGCCTTTCTCACCCTGATAGGAAACCTGCTGGCTGATGTCTGCTACTCCATGGCCGATCCGCGCATCCGCCACGGCAGGACGTGAGGTGTTTCATCCCATGGATTTCAGGAGTTCCTACTTCTATTCGGTATTCTGGAAAAGCTTCCGGCGCAACCGGTTTGCCCTGGCAGGCGGCGCGGTCGTAGCGGCGCTGCTCGCCGTCTCCCTCCTGGCGCCCCTCATTGCACCCCACGACCCGACCGCCATCAACGCCTACCAGGTGCTGCTCCCCCCCTCCGCCTCACACTGGATGGGCACCGATGAGCTGGGCAGGGATGTCTTCTCCCGCGTCATCTTCGGCACGAGAATCTCCCTGTACGTGGGCTTCGTTGCGGTGGGAATCGCCATGGCCATCGGCACGCTGGTCGGTCTTGTCTCGGGATTCTACGGCGGATGGGTGGACAGCTTCCTCATGCGCTTCGTGGACATCATGCTCTGCTTTCCTTCCTTCTTCCTCATCCTCGCCCTGATCGCCCTCCTGGAACCTTCCATATGGATCATCATGCTGGTGATAGGCGTAACGAGCTGGATGGGCGTGGCCCGACTGGTGCGGGCGGAGGTACTTTCCATCAAGGAGCGGGACTACATCATGGCCGCGCGCTCCATCGGCGCCTCGGACATGCGCATCATCTTCCGCCACATCCTCCCCAACGCGGCCGCCCCCATGCTGGTGGCAGCGACACTCGGCGTGGGAGGAGCCATCCTCACCGAGTCCGCCCTTTCCTTCCTGGGCATCGGCGTACAGCCGCCAACACCAAGCTGGGGAAACATCCTCACCTCGGGCAAGGATTACCTGGAGTTCGCCTGGTGGCTCTCCCTGTTCCCGGGTCTCGCCATCCTTGCCACTGTTCTGGCGTACAACCTGCTGGGAGAGGGAATTCGGGACGCGCTGGACCCGCGGCTGCACAGGTAAAAAACGGGAAAAGGGAAAAAGGGAAAGTGATGAGTAAAGGGGGCAAGCGGCTTGCTTGAGGTGAAAAAGGACGATTTCGACATTCGGGGCGATGAGGACGAA
>JAAZOO010000500.1 GCA_012797715.1 Geobacteraceae bacterium
GGTCTTCGGCCACCCCCCCCACTTTCTCCAGGGCCTGGTAGATGGGGACGGTGCCGATGGGAACCGGGCTGTTGCGCAGAATCCACTCCCGCGTCTCATGGATGTTGGGACCGGTGGAGAGATCCATGACCGTATCGGCGCCCCAGCGAATCGCCCACACCATTTTCATGACCTCGTCCATGACCGAGGAGGCGATGGCGGAGTTGCCGATATTGGCGTTTATCTTCACCAGGAAATTGCGGCCGATGATCATGGGCTCCGCCTCCGGGTGATTGATGTTCAGGGGGATGATGGCCCGCCCCCGCGCAACCTCTGAACGGACGAACTCCGGGGTGATGACCCTGGGGATGGATGCGCCGAAGTCCTGGCCGGGGTGTTGACGGTCAAGGAGGGCGCCGAGGCTCTCCCTGCGCAGGTTTTCGCGGATGGCGACGAATTCCATCTCGGGAGTGATGATGCCCTTGCGGGCGTAGCTCATCTGGGTAACGTTCCTGCCGGTCGCCGCCCGTCGCGGCGCGCGCTCGGGGTGGAAACCGGCAGGAGCCGATGTGTGGCTCGACCCCGGAGAGGAGGGAAGGGTATCACCACGTTCGGCGATCCATGCATCACGCAGCGCCGGCAAGCCGGCTTGCAGATCGGAATGGAAGCCTTCTTCGGTATAGGGACCGGAGGTGTCGTATACGTACACGGAAGGATTGGGTGTGCTGTCGGACCCGGAAACCGTTCCGCTCTGGAATATCTCACGCATCGGCACGCGGATATCGGGGCGCGAACCGGTGACGTAGATTTTTCTGGAATTCCTGATGGGCTCGAAGGAAACGGATCGGCACGGCAGGCTGTCCTGCCGATGCCCGTTATGTTCTGTCATGGGTTTGCTCCTGTTGTGTAATGCCGGCGCGCCGGATGCTTCATCATGACCCGGAAAACCGGCGTATCTGCCGAGTTCTTCCGTGAATGACGACAGCGGGAATGGGCGCACCGTTCCCGCTACCAGGGAGGAAGAGCAAAAAAAAAGCCAAAACCGTCCGTCTCGTGCCGATTATTCCACGAGAGGCCGCAAGCCTCCCGTGACTAGGGGAAAAAAAGACGAATAACTCCGACCCCTTGATGGTGTGATGGGAAGAATCCGCGGACAGTGCCACGGAAGCGGGACGATTCAGCGAGGGAAACGCCCGTAATATGGAGCACCTGTTCCAGTGCCCGTGATTCACCTGTCGCATGGGATACGATGCGGCATGCGCCCGGTCCGGGAACCGCGAAGGCACGCGCCCTCCGGAAGAAACGGTTGAATGCGGGGCTCCGGGCACGGTGTTTCCACAACATGGCGCCCCCGGTCATACGCTGGCAGAATTCCTGCAACAGCCTGCCGTTAAGCCTGAACGGCAGTTGGAATCGTCGGAAGAAAACGACTCTGGCCTGATTCGTTGCCGCATTGGGCGAAATGAGATGTAGGGGCAACCCCATGTGGTTGCCCGCTTTTGGGCGGCCACACGGGCCGCCCCTACAAAGAATCGCGAGATCTTGAATGCACATTGGAAGTAACAGAACGGACAACGGGAGGATCATGACGGGAGAACGGCGTACCAAAACTCTGCGGGAGGCGGGAGAGTTCGGGATTATCAGGATGATTGCCGAAAAATCGGCAGGGGGAGACGGGGTAGTCATCGGCATCGGCGACGACGCTGCCGCCCTCCGTTTCGAGGCGGGAAGCCTTGTCCTGTCCACGAGCGACATGCTGGTCGAAGGCATTCACTTCGACCTTTCGCTTACGGATCCCTTCCGTCTCGGGAGAAAGTCTCTTGCCGTTAATCTTTCGGATATCGCGGCAATGGGTGGGAGACCCCTCTCCTTTCTTCTCTCCCTGGCCGTGCCGGCATCATGCCCCGTCGATTTTCTCGATGAATTCACATCCGGCATGCTCAGCCTTGCCGGTGAGCATGGGGCGACGCTGGTCGGAGGCGACACGTGCGCATCTCCCCGCGGCCTGGTCATATCGGTAACGGCCTTTGGGGAGCAGGTTTCAGACAGGATTGTGCAGAGGTGCGGGGCCAGGGTCGGAGACCTGATATTCGTCACCGGCACCCTGGGCGATTCGGCGTTGGGGCTCGAATTGCTGCGCCGGGGAGAAAAGGCGGGATACCCCATCGACCGTCACCTGGACCCCCGGCCGAGGGTGCGCCAGGGCCGGGCGCTGGCAGACGCGGGATTGGCGACATCGATGATTGACATCAGTGACGGACTGGCGGCGGACATGGGGCACATAACGGACGGCTCTTCGGTGGGGGCGAACCTGTACCTGGAAAAAATCCCCCTCTCCCGCTCCTATCGGGAACACTACCGGACGATGCCGGAAGACATGTACCGTACGGCACTGACGGGCGGAGAGGATTACGAGCTGCTCTTTACCGCCCCTTCTTCCAGGAGAGAGGCGGTCCTTTCCCTTTTCTCTGAAATCTATACCCCCGTGACGGAGATCGGCAGCATCATTCCGGAACCGGGAGTGCACTTCCTGTCTCCGGACGGGGCTTCGTTCGACGTGGAAAGAGGCGGGTACGATCACTTCCTGAACCGGCAAGGAGCCGATTGAGGGAAAATACCCTACGAATTCCAATCCATTTCATTGGGTGGGATGATGGAGTATTTCTTCATCTTCCTGTACAGGGTGGCCCGGCTGATGCACAGATCCCGCGACGCGTTGGAGATATTCCATTTCTGCTTTTTCAGGCAGTTCAGAATGGCCGACCGTTCAGCGAACTGCACCGAATCGGGAGGCACCGTCTCCGTGCATTCATCGGCGTCATCCGCGATTTCCTGCTGCAACGAAGCCGAC
>JAAZOO010000501.1 GCA_012797715.1 Geobacteraceae bacterium
CCGGAGCCACGGGGCGGCAATGTCAGCGTGATATCGTGTCCTGCCCTGAGAATTGTCATATCGTCACCCTTCAGGTTCTGACCGACAAGGAAGATATCATGGATATCGTTCCCCGCCGTCATCTCCGTCTTCTTGGGCAGGTAGAGCTGCACGTTCCCGATGTTCCCGCCGGCGCTGATTACGACAGGTTCTTCATCTCCGTAATGGAGCGGGACATAGAGATTCCTGGATGCATCTGCATCGTAGACAAGGCGGTATCCGTGGACGTACCGGGCACTGCCGCCCAACGCCGGGGAAGCCGGGGTGTACGAGACAAGTTTCCCCTTGTCATCAAGCCTCAGCCAGGGCCCTGTATAGAAATCTTCCTCTCTGCTGTCGAGCATGGAGATAAACGTCCAGGATTTATCCGCTCTCACGGAGCCCTCGATATTCCCTCCGGCAAGCAGTCTCAGGTTGCCGTGTGACGAGGGAGCAAGGGTGATGCTGCTTTTCAGGTTGATATCCCGCGACGCGATAATATCCAGTGACTGCGGGAACAGGTTTTGTCTGGCTGCGGCGATACTCGTCAGGACGGGATACCTGGAACTGTACTGATTCCCGAAGAACGTCACGTCTCCCCGTAATGACGTGAGACTGACAGCCGCATCACGGGAATAGGTCATGAACCAGGTGGTGAAACCGCCGGTCAGAAGAGCTCCGGTATTGGTAAGGGTCGGGTTGAGGACCATCCCGAGGTTTACATCCCCCTGGGAAGCCACGGAAACCACTGCATCCATCAACTCGATGACCGGAGTCGAGGACACGAGGCCGAAATTTCCCAGTGCCGTCAACTCACCCGTGCCGTCGCTGACCAGGAAAACACCCATGAGATCCCCGTTCGCGCGGATCGTCAGGTCTCCTTGCCCCATGGCGCCGGCCTGGCTTTGGAACTGTCCGCCTGTGAATATGCTGAGGGAGCCGCCGCCCATGGTTGCAAGGCCCCGCGCTGCGTTGTCATCGTGCTTCGCCGTCCAGAGGGCGCTCCCGTCGCTCAACACGACTGATTGGTACCGGGAGGAAGAATTGAACCCGCCGGAGACATCACCCTTCACTTCCACCCTGATATCTCCCCCGCCCTCATAGGTTACCCCATTGGAGGCATACTGGCCGGTGGTGCGTATGGCGCCATCGGTGGCCTGGAAGACAAGATCGCCCCCAACCTTGATATCAATGTCTCCGGTGGCGCTCTGGATAACGCCGCCCGGAAGGTTCAGTTTCCCGCCCACGGCACCCCGGATGTCACCGTCATAGGTTGCCATGCTGGCGAGAAGGTTGTCCTGAATGATTCCGGTTCTGCTGCTCAGACCGCGGTTGAGCGTGGTTTCGTTCGTCGAGGCGAAACGAATCGTTCCACTTTCCGTGTAAACCAGTTTTCCGCTGGCGACGGTAAGCGCCTTCGTATTGGTCGTACCGTCGGCCGGCTTCACAGCCATGAAATCGGCGCTGGACGTATCGGTACCGGCGGCAAGGTTGAAGCTCCACGAGTCCACTTCCGGGCTTTTCCTCACGAGATACGTATTATAGGAGGGGTCTTTGCCGGGATCGTTAATGGGATGATCAAGGAGATCGTTACTGATAGCCAGGTTGCCTCCGGCGCGCAACGTCAGCACTCCGGGTTCTTGCTCGCCGCCGAACCGCCACCCGCTGCTGAGATCCCACGCAACGCCCAGGGTAAGGTTCCCTGCAGACCGGATTTCCAGTCCGGGCAGCAGGTGGAAATACCGGGTATCGGTTTGTCACAAACGGGCTCTCATGGCCGCCACGTTCACGCTGGACAGAAACTTCTCTGAATCGGATTTCCATGCCTTGATATCGTTGGCGGAAATACTCTTGTTCCCGGTGTAGGAATAGATGCGTGCCGCTTCGGCCGTGACCGCGGAAGCTCCGGAAATGTCACCCCCCATTGCAAGATTCAGATCCGTTTCCGTGCCGTCGCTTCTGTTGCGAAGAGCCCTGAGCCATACCGTGCCACCCTCTCCCGGCCCGGTTCCCGAAACGTCGATGCGTGCGCCGTCCTTGAAAAGGATGCCTCCGGTCGGGTTGCCGCCGGCATCCAGGTCTCCTGCATAATACGAACTGAGAAGAACGGTCCCGCCGTCCGAGCCATAGCCCGTCCCGGACGCAGTGATGAAGGAACCGGCCTCGAGCGTAAGATTGTTCTTGGCATACAGTTCCACGCTTCCTCCGCCCGTAGCAGCGGAAACGTCCAGCACTCCCCGGGAGCCCACGGTTATACCCCCGCCGTCGGCCGTGATTCTGATTTTACGGGCAGTAACCGTACCATCGACGATCAGTTCTCCCTCCCGGGCCCTGATATCGAGAACGTTGTCGAACCCTCCGGAAGCAAGTTTTTCCATCAATGGGTCAAAATCGACGCTCTTTGCTTCCACGGCAAAGGAACCGCCGGCACCGCCCAGGCCTTTCATCCCCCGCAACTCACCATCGAGTTCAAGAAGAGACGACGCCGATACGGAGATGGAACCGGCATCACCCTTCTCTCCGTGTGCCGACACGTCGAGAAGGGAACCGGAAGCCATGCTGAGGCTTCCACCCTGCAGTACTATGGAACCTCCCCCTGCAAAGTGGAAATGGTTTTCCTCGGCTGTTGCGATCCTGCTGCCACGGGCAAGGAGCAAGGAATGCTCTGCGAGGTTGATGCTTTCGGAAGCAGACAGGAGGATCTGGCCGGATGGAAGATCGACGACCCCGCCATGATTGATGTTCTTCGCTGAGAAACTGAGCCTGCCGCCAGGCACGGACGCATCCCCAGGGACACCGGAGCCGGCGGCGGTGGTAATCGTACCGGCGCTGTCAATGGCAACCCTGCTCGGCCTGAAGGATGCGGACGAATCCGAGTAGGAGCCCGTTGTGATTCGGGCAGCCTGAAGATTCAGGTCCCCTTGCGTCCGAACGGTTCCCATGCCCTGGAACACCATATCGTTGTCCGCAAGGAGGTTCACGCTGCTGAATCCGTCAAAAAGGATATTCCACTTACCGGCCGTTGTCGTGGAACCGGCA
>JAAZOO010000502.1 GCA_012797715.1 Geobacteraceae bacterium
AGAGATCCCTCCCAGAACCAGGCCGATGATGAGGCCGGTGGCCAGTTCCCCGAAGAACAGGGTTCGCAGGCTGCCGCTTGAAAAGGACAACCCCCGCACGGTGATAGCCTCGGTCTGGGTGCCGATGGCGTCGGCAAGATAGACGATGCCGGGAACGAAGAAGGCCACGGCGATGCGCTCCTGGAGGGTGTGCTCGAACCTGGACATGAGGAACGTGGCGAACATGCTCCCCGCAAGTCCCACCACCAGCCAGGGGAGCCGGTGCCAGGCCCGGTGCAGCGGCGGAGACTCCATGGCGTTGCGTGCCTGGTCGCTCCCGTTGAGAATACCCGTAAAGCGGTGCAGGTCCTCAATGTGCTCCAGACGAAGGATACGGATCAGGCTCCGGGGCGGAACGATGCCCAGGAAACGGCCGTTGCGGTTGACGACCGGGACGGCTGCCAATTCATGACGGATTGCGATCCCGGCCACCTCTTCCTGGTCCTCATCCGCCAGCACCGTGGCGGCGACAGGAGTCATGGCCTCGCCGACGGCCGCTCCCGGTGAGAGGCGCAGCATATCGGAAACCCGCACGGTCCCCCGAAGTTTCCCCTCATGGTCCACCACGTACACGCTGTCCCCCACGTCGTAGCATGCGGTGGCAAACCCGCTGATGACATCTGCGATGCGATCATCATCCCGGGCAACCGGGACCCTGGTGACGAGGTGTCTGCCGGCGGATTCGGATGATTTTCCCTTTGCCGCGCCGAACCGTTGCGCTGATTCTGTCCTCTCCATCCCCTTGCCCTCCCCGTGTCCGAGAGTGTCAACGGCGGTTTCCGTAACATGAATTTCACATACGATTCACCTGGACGTAAAAACCCGAAGAGATAATGACACCATGTCCCATGAAGAAACGGAAAAGGGAGACACCCTCCGCTGCCCCGCCTGCCGTTCGGAGGCATTGTACCGGTACGGCAGAACACGACAAGGCAAGCAGAGACGTCTCTGCCTTACCTGCGGACGTCAGTTTGTGGAAGAAACCCGGCGCCCTGAGATCGCCGCACGCCCGACCTGTCCGCTCTGCAACAGCCCCATGTATATCTACCGACGGGATGTGACGGTGACGCGCTTCAGATGCTCACGCTATCCCCTCTGCACCCAGTATCTAACGATACGCAAGGAGACAAAAGGATGACCTGCTACTACCATCATGTGCCCGGAAGACTCCGCGTCAGGATACCCGGGCTCAAGGGCAACACGCGTCTCGCCGCAAAGGTCGAGGAAAGCCTCCGAACGTGTTCCGGTGTCGAAGACATTTCCATCAATCCCGTTACCGGAAGCGTCGTCATTCGGTATAACCGTGACGCGACCCATTCCCGCAACATTCTTCTGTACCTGACGGAAAAGGGGTTCATCGATATGGAAAAGGCTGTCCCCAGTGGCCAGTACATGAACAAATCAGCGGAAAAGATGGGCGAGACCATCGGCAAGGCCGTTTTCAGCGCATGCGTGGAAAAGGTCTTCGAAAACTCTGCGTTTTCACTCCTCGCGGCGCTCATCTGAGCCGCAGCCCCCGCCCGAACCGAATCATATACGAACATAACGGAGCATGCCCCGCCGCCTGGAATCGTCCTCATTCCTGCCGTGCCTTCGGCTTCGCGCG
>JAAZOO010000503.1 GCA_012797715.1 Geobacteraceae bacterium
ATCGAGGGGAATGGCATCGCCCGGAACGATCAACCGCTTTCCCTCCTCTTCCCCGGGGAGCAGGGAAGATATCTTTATCCGGACCGGCTCCGTATCCAGTGCGCGCACGGTGCTGGCGGAGCAGGTCGGGCAGGAATAGTTGATGGTAATGGCGGGAAGGGTAAATTCACCGGGGGCGTAGAATCGCACCCGGCCCGTGATGACAATGGGACTTTTCGTGACTGCTTTCGCATAATCATAGGGATCGAAGGTGCAGTCGAACAACTCTTTCTGGAGGTTGGACGGCCGGAGATTCAGGGTGGCCAGAGAGCTGGGATCGATGACAACCCGGTCGGAAAAGGTGACGGTGAGCGCAAACGGTATGCTGTCGCCGATGTTCCCGCCGTTCATGGGCACCGTCACTGCAGCGCTGATTGATTGCCTGATTTCCACCAGGTAGGGTGTTGCCCTGAGCACGTTGATATCTTCCGCCAGCAGGTTGAACGCCTTGAAAAAGGGAATTTTGGAGATATCCACACGGTAGCGTGTCCCCTTTTCATCACTTTCATCCCGCACGGCATGGGCCGCACTCAGCAGCGACTTCTGCCGCTCCTTGTCGGCTCCGGCCTTCCATTCCATCTGAAACAGGGTAAAGAATGCGAACGTTGCATGGTTCAGGATCACGGCCGGGTGGACGTATTCCACGTCCCTGTCCCGGCTCAACCGGTTCATGAGGCGACGGATATCCTCAAGATTCAGACCGGTGCGCATCTTGAAAAAACAGGCGTCTTCAGCAATATTGGGGTCGTAGTAATACTCGCTGAAGAGATCGTAGGAGCGTACGATTGCCTCGGCCTTCTTCAAGACGAAACCGTCGATGGCGGACCCGGGCTCAGTGCCCGTGGCGGAAAAGCGCGGGTTAAAGACAACGGTGAGCCACCGTCTGCTGATCTCCGGCACAACCCGCGTGCCGTCCCGGTAGAACCATACCGAGTCGAAGGAGAAGGGGGCCGCACTCCTTTTATGTCCCTCCGGGGAGCTGAATGTGGTCACCGCCCGTGCGGTGCCTGCGGGTATGGCAACAAGAAGGAGTAAAAGTGCAATGTATTTTCCGAACCAGGAATTCATGGTGTCCGCACCTGCTACCAGCGTGAAGGGGGCCTTTTCATAAAGGCATTGATTTTCTCTGCAAAATCATCTTCCGGGGTGATGGTTACGAGATCTATGCCCGCCCGGCTCAACCGGTTTCGGATGTTTTCGCGCATCCGGCTCATCGTGTCGTTATATTCCTTCCACCTGCCCAGATCCAGCGTTACGGTCGCGCCGCTCTCATAATCATAGAGTGGCACCATTCCCTTTGCATCGGCAGGCAGCCCTCTTTCGCACTCCTCAAGCACCTGGATGGCCTTGACCTCATGCTTGGTAGTTCCGTGTGCCGTATGGTGAAAGCTGTAGCTGAAATCGAGCGGATACATGAAGTCGGACAGGATGAAGGTCAGGCTCTCCGGAACTTCAGTGATGAGTTCGGTCAAAGCGACGTCCAGTTTTGTCGCGCTGCACGCAACCGGTTCGGCACGGGCGATGGCGTTCAGGATTTCCATGAAGTGCGACTTCCCCATGCGCGGCGGAATATACTCGACAATATCGTCCGCGAAGAGGATCAGGCCGCAGCCGTCGTTGCTCCGGATGGCGCTGTACGCCAGGGACACGGCGATGTTGGCCTGGAGCATCTCTTTCCTGCCGAAATGCACCGACCTGCTGATGTCGTACAGGAGCATGACATTGAAATAGCTCTCGGCAAGATACTCCCGCACATAGAATTTCCCGGTCTTTGCCGTTGCCTTCCAGTCGATGTTCTTGAAGGAGTCGGCGGGCTCCATCTCCCGCAGCGCCCAGAACTCGTATCCCAGCCCCTTGAAAATACTTTCCCAGTCGCCGGGGAACGGTGAATGCACCCGGTGATTGACAAATATTTCCAAGAGTTCCTTTTTGGAAAGGAGGCTTTTTTCCGATTTCGCCATGGCTTCAGTAGGGTTCAACCATTCTCAGAATTTCCCGGACGATCCAGTCGGCGCTGACCTGGCGGGACAGGGCAGCGCTGTTGAGCAGGATGCGATGCCGCAGCACATGCACGGCGCAGGCCGCAACATCATCGAAATCCACATAGTCCCGCTGCTTGCCGAAAGCATATGACTTGGACAGGGCCAGCAGTGATTCCGATGCCCGGGGTGATGCTCCGAGCCTGATGTACTGATGGATATGGGCGGCACGCTCTTGCGCGGCATAGGTGTCGCGGGGGCGCGTGGCAATGCAGAGATTGAGGATGTAGTTCATGACGGTACCGCTCACCCGCACCCGATCATGGATGAGCTGCTGGATGGCCGTAATGTCGTCAAGGGTGAGGACCGTTTTCGTGTCGGCCTTGAGCTGGTCGAAGTTGGTGTTCTTCCGCCGTATGAGCTCATACTCTTCACCCTTTTGGGGATACCCCACGTCATATTTCACCATGAAACGGTCAACCTGGGCCTCCGCCAGCGGATAGGTGCCTATCTGTTCAATGGGGTTCTGCGTGGCAAGCACCATGAACGGATGGGGAATATCGTAGCGCATGCATTCGACGGTCACTTCCTTTTCCTGCATCGCCTGCAAAAGGGCGGACTGCACCTTGGGCGATGCCCGGTTTATTTCGTCGGCAAGGAAAATATTGCAGAAGACGGGCCCGAAATAGAATTCAAACTTCTCCTCCTTCTCATTCCAGATCATGGTCCCGGTGATGTCGCTGGGCATCTTGTCCGGAGTGACCTGGAAACGCTTGAAATTGCCGCCGATCACCTTTGCGAACGTCTCGACCGCAAGGCTCTTGGCCAGCCCCGGAACCCCCTCCAGCAGGATATGTCCCTTGGAAAGGAACGTATGAATCATCAGGCTGATCATCTCCTCCTGACCGATGACAACCGTGGCGATTTCATCCTGAATCTGCCGAATCGTGTGCGCGTACCGCTCGAAAAGCTCGTCAGCCGCGGCTTCTCCGTGCCTGCTCTCCTGCATAGGCATTCCTTTACATATACTCGAACTGCTTTCTGTGCTTCACTATCAGGTAGAGAAAAAACGGGCCGCCAAGCATTGACGTGAGAATCCCCACCTTCAGATCAACCGTAACCAGGAGCCGCACCAGGAGGTCCGCGTAGATAATGAAAACCGCGGCGAGGAGTCCTGACAGGAATGCCAGCTTGCGGTTGTCCGGCCCCACAAGGCTGCGCATAATGTGCGGCGCCACCAGTCCCACGAATCCGATAACGCCCGAAACGGCAATGGCGCCGCCGGTTTCGATGGAAGAGAAGAGCAGAAGCCCGTTGCGGGAGCGTTTGATGTTGACCCCCAGGTTTGCCGCGGTTTCCTCCCCGAGCATGAGCAGGTTCAGGTCCCGGGCAAAATACAGGGTTCCCGCCAGCGCGAGGAACGTGGTTGGAACGACGATAGCCACATGCTCCCAGGAACGGTTATTGAGGTCTCCCATGAGCCAGTTTACGATCACCCTCCCCACGTCGAACTCCCGGGTGCTCAGGGTGATGACAAAGGACGTCAACGCGCCGAACACCAAATTGAGGGCTATGCCCGCCAGCAGCAGCGTGGATATGGAAGTCCGCCCCCGTGAGGTCGCAAGGGCGAAGACCAGGACCAGGGTGAGTATGGAAAAAATGATGGCTGCGCACGGCAGCGCCACGAGGGAACCGGAAGCCAGCCCCCCATAGATGGACAGCACGGCGCCCAGGGCGGCGCCCGAATCGATGCCCATGACGCCGGGACTGGCCATGGGGTTCTTGAAGATGCCCTGCATGATCGTGCCCTCACCTCCCAGGGAGAACCCCACCAGAAGCGCTACCAGAAAGCGCGGCAGCCGGCCGTCCCAGACTATGGCGGCTTCCACGTCGCTAATGGTGCCGCCATACAATCCCGCTTTCGACAGGAGAATCATCAGCACATGGGACGGGGAGATAGGCCATGAGCCCGAGGTAAGAGAAAGAAAGCCCCCCGCGGCAATCAGTATCACCAAGGCTGCACAGAAGCAGAAATCCCTTTTCTTCATCATGGCGTATGCGGCTGCCGGTAGATGAGACCTGCGAGGTAATCGGCGCTCAGCAGCATGTAGTGGGAAGCTGCCCGCAGGTACACTCCGGGGACGGAATAGACGGTGCCCCTCTGTACCGCCCGGGCATGGGACAGCACCCGGTTTGAGAGGAGCAGCTCCCTCAGTTTGCTGCGCTCGGGGAAGAGAATCACATCCGGATTCCATTTGAGCACGGTTTCGTAGTCAATCTGCGACCAGGATCGTATCCACTGCTCAGCCCCCACATTGACGGCACCAATCATCCCGCAGACGGAGGTGAAGTTGGAGGCGGCGCCGGGAACGTACCCGCCCTCATCGTAGTAGAGAACACGGACCGGACGCTCCCTCCGGGGTATTTTCGCCCTCAGATCCCGCAGCCTTCTGTCAATAAGCTTTACCAGTGCCCGGGCATTACTCTCCTCGCCGATAATGTCGCCCACGAGCAGGATCTGCTCTTTCACCGACTCAATCGTCCCGAAGTAGCCGAGGTCAAAGCTGGGTATCCGTGCCTGCCGCAGCTTTTCCTTGAAATCAGCGCTGGAATAAAAGACGGTGAAAACCAGATCGGGCCGGTAGCCGATGATCAGTTCCGTCTGCCTTGACTGGAAAATCGGCCCCCGCGCCCTCACCTGGTCTGCTATGAAGCTGGAGTCAGTGTCGGCGGAAACCTCGTTAAAGGCAACCAGGCGCTCGCGCGGGCAGATTGCCCACAGGATCTCCGCGACGCCCACGGAATGCGGGATGATGCGCAGCGGCTTCCTTTTGACGGCAAAGGTCTTTTCTTCCTGCCGGAACGTATCCGTCTTGAAATCATATTCTCTGAACGTGTAGCGCACTTCCCGGGGCCATCGCCCCTCGGCCTGTGCGGCCCCCCGTACATAGCTCAGCTCCTTCTTCAACCTGCCCATATCAAGGGGGGGGACTGCCCTCTGGACAGCGCCCTCCCCTGACGAGACAGAAGGAAGGAAAAAACTGCAAGCAACAAGAAATCCTGTCAGTATGCGGAAGAATCTCATGGCGTCCGTTTCCGTGCCTCAGGTGTAGAAATCGAGGAACGTGCTGTCGTCGTGCTTGTACTCCCTCACATGAACCTGAAAAACCTGCCTGATATTTTCTTCGGAAAAAGCCTGTTCGGGAGTCCCAGAAAAAAACATCCGGCCGTTGTACAGTATGGAAATTGTATCACAAAACCTTCGCGCCAGATTCAGGTCATGGATGGTCACCAGTATGGTTTTGTTCTGTTCCTTGAACTGCTTCAGAATCTTCACTATCTCCAGCGTGTGTTTGACATCCAGCTCGGAGGTCGGCTCATCGAGCAGTACCAGTGACGCTTCCGTGGCAATTGCCCTGGCGATTATCGCCAGCTGTCCCTCTCCGCCGGACAGCTCATTGATGTTCCGGTCCTTCAGGTCATGGATATGGGTCTGGCGCAATGCCTGCTCGATTATCTCCCGGTCTTTGCGCCGCAACCCTTCAAACCGTCCCAGGTGCGGATTCCGTCCCATGGAGACGATATCGAACACCGATATGGGAAAGGCGATGGTCGCGTTCTGCGGAACCAGGGTAACCAGGGCGCTCAGCTCTCTTCTCGGTATTGCACGGTAGTCTGTGCCCTGAATCATGACGGACCCGGACTGGGGTTCCCAGATCCTGCAGATATTTTTCAACAGGGTGGACTTGCCGGAACCATTGGGCCCGATAATTCCGTGAATCCTGCCGGGCTCGAATCGAGCGGAGATTCCGTCAAGGATCTTCGTGCCGTCCAATGAAAAATGAATCGAATCCACCACAAGCATAGGCAAACCGGAAGGGTCTCACGAGCACAGTTTCAGTTTGTAGGTCACGGGAAGAATATATTTCGATACGACAACGCACAGAAAACCGAAGGAGACGGTAAGGCTCAGTGCCGGCGCCGTCAGATCAGGAGAAAGCTCCGTGGTTATCGCCAGGGCCGACCAGATAAAAAGCTGCCCCAGGAGAAGCTGGAAATTCTGCGCCAAGGTATAAATAACCCAGAAATTCCGTGACAGCCGTGCGTCGTCGCCCCTCCTGATTTTGATTTCAATGATTTTGAACCAGGTTCTGCCTTCGATTATCTGCGCGGATCCGTCGCACACGTGATGGAGCAGGTAGAGCGCCACCAGCAGATGGGCCTTCCAGGAGATGCCGGCAAAGAAGTACGTGAACAGGGGCGGAAAACAGAGCAAAAGACAGACGCCGCCCAAGGCCTGCCCTGTGGCGACCCCCAGTTGAGCCCGTATGAGCCGTGCAATCTGAATCTTCCTGTCATGGACGGCTTCCAGGTGGTCAATGAACCCGGAGATGCAGGTGCTTGCTACCATGGTGATGCCCGGATATGCGTATTTCACCACGACACCGAGAATGGCGGCGACTTTCAGCTCCCGTTCCGCCATGGAAAACATGGTAAAGAGGATAACGCCGTCAAGGATGTTCTTTCCGGCGGTATAAATGAGGTTGCCGATCTCCCCGTAGCGGTAAAAGGGGACCGAGAACAGCGCCGCCACGTACAGTTTGATTTTCCGTGACAGGGGAGGGGTAATGTAGTCGGTGTGCGCTATCGGTTGATCAGTATCCATAGGAGAAAACTCAAGTCCCCGTGTGTAAGGGGCGCTTTCAGTTCAGCGGCGGGACCGGGGTGAAAAAGCCCCAAAGAGGCGCAGCCACGGCGCTTCTTTGGGGCTTGGGCGCTTCTCAGCTTCTCAGATTGCCGTCATTTCCTTGATAAGTTTGACCGTCTGTTTCGCTGCATCCACCGGCTGTGTCGCCTGCTTGGAGATACCGCACACCACTTTCACGATATTGTGGTCCACTTTCTTCTCCGTCCAGACCTGGGCCTTGGGCGCAGCGATGTACACGGAGAAGGCGTTCTGGCCGGTACCCGGGCGCTCGCCGATGATGTGGACAATGGCGCGCGGCTTGTTGGGGTCTCCGTTGGAGAAGAGTATGTCGCCGACCATGTACCCTGCTCGCACGCGGCCGCTGTTGATAATGATGTTCTTCTTGTCAACGGTCATGCCGGCAGCCTGGAGTTCCCTTCTCAAGGCCGTGATATACGGCAGCGTATGGGCGGGATCCATGATGGAATTTGCGTTCAGGCCGTCGGATATGACAATCTGCACATCCGGTGCCTTGCCCTGCCATGAATCGCGCAGCTTCTGCAGGGTTGCCACTGACTGCTCGCTCAATTTCTCACCGCTATCAGGACGTACGATGTAGTTTTC
>JAAZOO010000504.1 GCA_012797715.1 Geobacteraceae bacterium
ATCCTGTAGATGAGGGACGGTATCCGGTGATCGCACGTCTCCGCCTCCACCTGGAGGAAGCGGTTGCGGTAGAGTGTCCGATCCCCCCGCTCTTGCTCAGTTCCGGAGTGACGGGCAAAACCGTCCGGCCCGGAAAACAGGGTGGTCGCAATGCGATCGGGAAAGACCTCGCTGACCCGGAAGGAGCCCCAGTACGGCTCGGCCAGGTTCCAGTCGTATCCGGCCAGCTTGGCTTCCATTTTGTCCGCCAGGCCGGGGGGGCCGTAGATGTCCGTGGTTCGGGGTGAGACGTGGAGGGTGCGGAGAAAGGTATCGATGCCCATGAAGTGGTCCATGTGGGCATGGGTGATGAACAGGGCGGCCGTTGATTTCAGCACGCGCTTGGCCAGGTGGTGAATGCGGCCGCAATCCATGAGAATGCCCCGTCCCAGGGGCCTGACATGCACGGAGAGCACCGGATCGTCCAGCAGCCCCGAGAAGAAGACCGGTTCCAGGTAACGGAACGGAAGCCGGCGGCTCATTTCACCCCCCTTTCTTGTTCAGGTGATGCCGCACCGTCAGCATTGCTTCTTTTCCCTTCTCCTCCGGATGACAAGCAGGAGAAGCACGGCCGACCCAATAGACACGACGGCTATCCCCACGATGGCGCCCCGTCCGATCCCGCCCGACGCGGGGTCCGAATCTCCGGCCCCGGATCGGTACTGCAGCTCGTCGGAGAGAACGGTGCTCCTGACAACGGCCTGGAAGAGGGGGAGGTACGCCGGGAATTCTCTCTCCTGGGCGTAGCAGGAGATCTGGATGAAACCGGTTTCTGTCAGGATCATGGCGATCAGCCCGTTAATGGTCCCCGCGCCGTGTACGTGGATGGACATCCGCGTCCAGAGGGTATGGGTGGAGGGGTCCAGGACGGTCTCCCCGATCTTTCCGTCGGCTGCCAGTGACGACAGGGACTCACGGGCCTTGGCGAAGCCGGAATCCATTTCCTTTCCACTCTGCGCCAGTATTCGAAGTTGCTCCTCCGGGACTTTTCCGGTGCGGTGCACCTGCACCAGGATATAGGGATAGGCAAACCACTTCTTCGCGCCCGACAGCTGGAAGCCGTAGTCGAATGCCTGCTTCTCCGCCTGCGGCGCGAGGCGTGCGATGTCCTGTGCGTAGCTGTCCAGAACGGCCGCGGGAATCTCTTTCCAGCCGGCCGGCAGGTGGAGGGTGAAGCCGTCCTTTGTGGGGAAGGGCCGGTCCCCTTCCTGCGCGAGACAGTTTGCGGCATAGAGCAGGGACAGGATGGCAGAAAGAACAAGGAGAGCTCTTTTCATGGGAATGCTCCCTTCCTGGGGGCGGGCCGTGGTTAGGGACATGCCGCGGATGCCGTTGCCTCTGCCGCCGCATCCGGGATCGGCCCATGGGACGGGTCGGCAAGGGGGAGATACACCGTGAAGGTGGCGCCTTCCCCCGGCTTCGAGGCCACGTCGATGTAGCCGTGATGCTGTCGTACGATGCCGTAAACCATGGCCAGCCCGAGCCCGGTCCCTCTCCCCACTTCCTTGGTGGTGAAGAACGGCTCGAAGATGCGTGCCCGGGTGGCTTCGTCCATGCCGTGTCCCTGATCGGAAACGGTAATGCAGGCGAATCGGCCCGGTTGTCCCGTGCCGTGGGCATGGGTGAATTCGCCGTTCTTTTCCACCACATCGCCGCGGACAGTCAGGAAGCCGCCGTCGGGCATGGCGTCGCGGGCGTTGGAGGCCAGGTTCACGAGAACCTGCTCCAGCAGTCCGGCGTCGGCCATGAGGAAGACGGGCGTGTCGCAGCAGGAAACGGAAAGCTCCGCATGCTTGCCAATCATCATGGAGAGTAGGGGCCGCACACTGGATATGATGTCGTTCAGCGTGGTCAGTTCCGGATATACCCGCTGTTTTCTGCTGAAGGAGAGGAGGTCCTGGGTGAGGCGCGCTGCCCGATTCCCGGAACAGGTGATCTTTTCCACGTAGGAACGCAGGGGATCGTCCTTCCCCATTTTCATGCGGAGGAACCCCGCGTAGCCGACAATTGCGGCAAGGATATTGTTGAACTCGTGGGCGATGCCGCCTGCCAGTTGCCCCACCGCTTCCATCTTCTGCGATTGGAAAAGCTGTGCCTCCAGGCTGCGGTTTTCCTCCTCCGCCTGCTTTCTCTCCCGGATCTCCCTTTCCAGTTCGCGATTGGTGGAGAGAATCTCGTCGTTCTTGCTCTGGATGGTCCGCCGAAGCAGGAAGTCGGATCGTTTATACCGTTCCAGGGAATAGCAGAGGAACATGCCGGCGATGATGAAGGAGAGAAAGATGAAGGTGTTGCTGATCAGGATGGGGGTCGGGGTGCGCGCGTCCAGGAGGATCGCTGTTTCGTAGAGGGCGAAGATGCTCCAGGAAAGGGCGGATCCCGTGAGGAAGCGGAGCCGGAAATAGAAAAGGAGGCACAGCAGGAGACCGGCATAGTAGAGGTGACTGCCGGGGGGGCTGGCCAGTACTATCATGGCGATGATTCCCGCGCCTGCGGTAAAACAGGCGAGACTCAGGGCCGGTTCCAGGAAGCGGCGGGAGAGCCGGGAGAAGGTGAAGAAAAAGATTCCCAGCAAGAGGGGGCAGACAAGTGCGTACCGGATGTACCAGGTGGTGGTTAGGGTGTCGGGGATTATCCAGATGTCGAGAATGCCGTACACCGCATAGAGAAAGCATCCCAGCAGCAGGTCCTGGCGGAAATGGCGAAGATTCCGCGTGAAAAAATCCTCGCGGAAGCCGGCCTCCAGGTCCTTGTCGCGAAAAGAGAGCGTGACCGGATGAAAAGGGACTTCTTTCCGTGTGTACATTCACTCCATCTCCAGGTCCGTTGAGCGGATCCCCTCCGTCGCCGTGACGGGGTGCACCTCCGCGGGAAAGGCTCCGGAACCCGCCGTGCCCGCCATTCCGGAACGACCGGCGCCGTTTTCAGAAAATACTCCATTCACCGGGTAATGTCAAAACAAGTACTGCGTTCCGGTACGCAGGAATGGGCCGGTTCATTTCCCATTGACACCATCGGGAAAAGAACGCTACTTTTTCCCCGGCCGGCAAAGACCCGGCCCGGAAAAGAGAAGCCATGAACCGGCCCCTGCACATTTCAGAGCACATGCCCATCGACCCGGCGCTTCCGCGGCTGGCGAGAACCGTTGCGTCATCACCCAATACGGTGCTCCATGCCCCGCCGGGCGCGGGCAAGACGACCCGTGTCCCCCTTGCGCTCCTGCACCTGCCGGAGCTGGGCGGAGGCCGCATTGTGATGCTGGAGCCGCGCCGTCTCGCCGCGGTCTACGCGGCCCACCGCATGGCCTCCTCCCTCGGCGAGGAGACCGGCGGCACCGTCGGTTACACCATGCGCTTCGAGCGGCGGGTTTCCGGCACGACCCGCATCGAGGTGGTGACCGAAGGGATACTTACCCGCCGCCTGCAGCGGGATCCCTGCCTGGAAGGCGTTTCTCTCGTGATCTTCGACGAGTTCCATGAGCGGAGCATCCATGCGGACCTGGCCCTGGCCTTCTGTCTGGAGGTGCAGCGGGAGGTGCGGCCCGATCTGAGGATTCTGGTGATGTCCGCTACCCTGGACACCGGGCCGGTGGCCGCCCTACTGGGAAACGCCCCCGTGGTTTCCGCGGAGGGACGCTCGTTCCCGGTGGAGGTGCGCTACCTGGATGATTCCCCCGGCCGTTTTCCCGAGCGCATGGCCGCTGCCGTGCGGCGCGCGGTGTCGGAAACGGAGGGGGACGTCCTTGCCTTCCTTCCCGGTTCCGCAGAGATCCGCGCCTGCCGGGAAATCCTCCGCAGCCGGACCTCCGCCCCCTTCCCCGCGGTTCTCCCCCTGTACGGGGATCTCCCCTTTGCCGAGCAGGAGAGGGCCATCCTGCCGGGACCCGGCCGAAAGGTGGTCCTTTCAACGAACATAGCGGAAACGAGCCTCACCATCGAGGGGGTGCGGGTTGTCGTGGACGGCGGTCTCTCCCGCATGGTGCGCCATGACCCATCCAGCGGCCTGAACCGTCTGGTAACGGTCCGGGAGTCGCGGGCATCGGCGGAACAGCGGGCCGGACGGGCCGGGAGGCTCGCTCCCGGTGTCTGCTACCGCCTGTTCGGCCGCCATACCTTCGGCGCCATGACACCCTTCTCCCCGCCCGAAATCCTCCTTTCCGATCTTTCCTCCCTGGTCCTGGAACTGGCCGTCTGGGGTGTACGGGAACCGGATTCCCTGGCCTGGCTCGACCCTCCGCCCCCAGCGGCGGTTGCGGCGGCGCGGGACCTCCTCCGCCACCTGGGTACCCTGGATCGGGACGGGCGGCCCACCGAAACGGGAAGGCGCATGGCGGAGCTGCCGGTTCATCCGCGCCTGGCAAGGCTCCTCCTTCGGGGAAAGGAGTTTGGGAAAGAGAGCGCGGCAGCTCTCCTTGCGGCTCTCCTCTCCGAGCGCGACATCTTCCGCTGTGCGCCCGGGGAGAGCGCACGGATTTGCGAGTCGGACCTGCTGGAGCGGTACGAGGCGCTGGCGCATTGCGTGAGGGACAAATCCCTCCTGCTGCGGGACGGCTCGGTCCGGGCGGTGGAGCGCACCGCCGGCCTGCTCGCGCGGCTCATGAAGGCCGGCGCGGGCACGGTTCTTCACGAATCCCCCTTGGGGGGGGATGACGCGGCGCGCCTTCTCCTTGCCGCCTATCCCGACCGCATCGCCTGCCGCAGGGAGGAGGGGGGTGACCGTTTCCTTCTGGCCAACGGCCGGGGCGCGCTCCTTTCCCCGCGGAGCGGTGTCCGGGGGAGTCCGCTCCTGGTGGCCGTGCAGGTGGACGCCGGGACAGGGGGCGAGGGGCGTATCCATCTGGCGTCATCCGTGACACCCGGCCTGATCCGGGCCGAATGCGGCGACAGGGTAGCGGCCGGGCGGACGGTCTCCTGGGACCGGCGTCAGGAGCGGATCCTTGCCTGTGAGGAGGAGCGTATCGGCGCCGTCGTCCTTTGCCGGAGGCAGGCATCGGCGTCCGACGAGGAGGCGATTCCGATTCTCCTTGAGGCTGTCCGGGAGTCCGGCATGGAGATACTCGCATGGGAGAGACCGGTCCGCCGGTTTCTGGGGAGGGCGCGCACGGTGAAGAAGGCTTTCCCCGAGGAGGATTGGCCTGATTGTGAGCCGGGGCACCTCCTCTCCACTCTTCCGGAGTGGCTCGGACCCTACCTCTCCGGGATCCGGAGCCGGAGGGACCTTGCGGACCTGGACCTGCTCGTTCCCCTCCGGGCGCTGTTCACCCCCCACATGCTCCGTCTCCTGGAAGAACGGGCCCCGACCCACCTGACCGTGCCCAGCGGCAGGAGTGTCGAGATAGACTACCTTTCCGGCGAGGAGCCGATCCTGGCGGTGAAGCTCCAGGAGCTGTTCGGTCTCGCGGATACACCGGTGATCGCGGCAGGGCGGGTGCCGCTCCTTCTCCACCTCCTCTCTCCGGCCGGCCGGCCGGTGCAGGTCACCCGGGATCTGAGGAATTTCTGGGAGCGCGGTTACCGGGAGGTGAGGCGCGAGCTGAAGGGGCGCTATCCGAAACACCCGTGGCCCGATGACCCCTGGAATGCCGCGCCCACGGGAAAGACGAAACGGATGCTGAAGGCGGGGATGTAGGCTTTTTCCAGTTTGCGGCCGCATTCCTCGTCGACCCGCAGATTGCGGCCCTGTCCCACGGCACGGGGCCGTTCGCAAGGATCCTTCTGCCGGCACCCTGGCAGGATGCGCGGCGCGGAGTCTGCCGGGCAGTGCCGGGAGGTGTCCGCTGTCCTGTCCCGTGGATTGAATATGGAGCGGACGGTGGTATGGTTAGCGAGGGTGTATCCATTGCAGGAGAGGCACCATCGCACCGACGGCGGCCCGTTCCATGGGGAGGTGCCCGGAAAAAGGGCTCGATACCCAATCGGTCACGGGTTTCGGACAGGTGTCGCTGATCGGGAGAGGGAGGTCCCGAACGGCAGAGGATTCGAAAGGGGAGCATGATGAGCGCGACGATCCTGTATATCGAAGACAATGAGCAGAACCTCTATCTGATAACATTCCTCCTTGAAAATAAGGGCTTTCGGGTGTGCGCGGCTCGGGACGGACGTGAGGGGATCGAGAGCGCCGCACGGCTGCTCCCGGATCTGATCCTCCTGGATATCCAATTGCCCCTGATGGACTGCTATGAGGTCGCGCGCCGTCTGAGAGACAATCCCAGGCTGAACCGCATTCCCATTGTAGCGGTCACGTCCTATGCCATGGCAGGTGACCGGGAGAAGGCGATTGCATCGGGGTGTGACGGATATATCGAAAAGCCCATAAACCCGGAAACATTCGTTCAGGAGGTCCAACGCTATCTTCCGTACGGGAAGGGGGGGGAGGAAGCTCCCTGAACAACGGCAGAAAGGAAGGAGGGCGACACCCGGCATGCTTCCGCGCAACCGGGAATCTGCTTCCGGCGGCATGCCAGGTCTCCGTGCGGGACACGAGTCGCCGGGAGAGGCACAGCGAGGGTGAACCAGTGATGTCATGGGGTACCGGGAATCGATATGCAGCGGTCACATCGCTGCTCATGGTCATTCTGGCCGTGCTGCTCTGGACGCCGGCGCAGGCTGCCGAGCACGGGCAGATGCGCCCCTCGATCCCGTTGACGGAGGAGGAGAAAGGCTGGCTTGCCCTGCACCCGCGCATTCTGGTGGGAGTCATGGATTCCTGGCCGCCGATCAATTACGTGGACCGGAACAGGTCGCCGCACGGGATCGGCGCGGATTACCTGGCCGCCATGAATAAACGTCTGGGAGGAGCTCTCGTGGCGGTTCCCGGTCCCTTCATGACGAACGTCGAGAAGGTGCTGAACGGACGCCTGGACGCCCTGATGGACATCACCAGAAGGCCGGACCGGGAGGCGCGCTTCACCTTTACCCGCCCCTATATCGTGATTTCCCACAGCATCGTCGGCCGTAAGGGGGGGGACTATTTTGCCACCGAGCGGGATCTGTCGGGAAGAGTCGTCGCCCTGGAGCAGGGATTTCACAATGTGGCCTATTTCAGAAAAAGCCACCCGGCAGTACGGATTCGTGAGTACGCCACGACGTCTGCGGCGCTGGACGCCGTTTCACGCGGAGAAGCGGATGCCTACGCCGGAAACCGGGCAGTGGCCGTATACCTGATGGAAAGGGAGTTTTTCAACAATCTGCGGCTCATGGGGACGCTGAGCGGGCCGAAATCCGTCCTCCAGTTCGGTGTCCGCAAGGATCAGCGGCTGCTTGCGTCAATCCTGGATAAGGCCCTGGCCTCCATCTCCGTGGATGAGGAGCGTGCCATCCGGCAGAAATGGCTGCGGGAAAGCGACGTGGGACTTGATCTGACGGGGGATGAATCGGCCTGGCTGAAGGCGCACCCCACCATACGGGTCGCGCTGGATCCGGATTTCGCTCCCATAGAGTATATCGACGCGAACGGTGTCCCCCACGGCATCTCCGCCGACTACCTGCGCAGAATCGGTGAAATACTGGGGATCCGCTTCGAGATTGACCGGGGCAGGAGCTGGCGGCACCTGACCGCGGCGGTCAGGGAACATACGCTGGATATGTTCAGCGCCATAACCCGCACCTCGGAACGGGAGCGCTTCCTGTCGTTCAGCGATGTCTACCTTGCTCTGCCGATAGCCATATTCACCCGTCAGGATGCTCTGTACATCGGCTCCATTGACGAATTGGCCGGTAAAAAGGTCGCGGTGCTCCGTGAGCATGTCGGTGAGCAGCTGTTGAAGGCCGACCATCCCGAGCTGCGGCTGGTATCCGTAGAAACGACGGCCAAGGCGCTGCGCATGCTGTCGGACGGTGACGTCGACGCCTTTGTCGGCTGCACCATGTCCACGGAATACTACCTGGCCGATCTGGGTCTGAAAAATATCCGGATGGCGAAAGAGACCTCCTATCGCTACGAATTGTCCATGGGGGTGCGCAGTGACTGGCCGGAGCTGGTGCCCATCCTGAATGAGGCACTGCGTTACATCCCGGAAAGCGAACGGTCTCTCATTTACACCAAATGGATTTCGCTGCGCCATGAACAGCGACTCGATTATGCCCTGGTGTGGAAAATTGTGGGCGGTGCGCTGCTGCTGGTGGGGCTGTTCGCCTCCTGGGCGCTGATCCTGAAGCGGGAGGTGGCCACGCGAAAGAAGGCGGAGGAGCAGTTGCGGGTCAACCACGCCCATCTGGAAGAGCTCCTCACGGAACGGACCGCATACACCGAAACGTTGCGCGAAGCCAAGGAGCGGGCCGAGGCAGCGGATCACCTGAAATCGGCCTTCCTGGCCACCATGTCCCATGAACTGCGCACCCCCCTCAATTCCATTATCGGATTCACCGGGGTGCTTCTGCAGCGGCTGGGCGGGCCTCTCACCGAAGAGCAGGAAAAGCAGCTCCTTTTCGTAAAAAACAGCGCCAATCACCTCCTGTCCCTCATTACCGATGTCCTGGACATCTCCAAAATCGAGGCGGGTCAACTGAAGGTGCACCTGGAATCGTTCCCCATGAAGGATTCGGTCCTCAGGGTTGCCGGCAGTATCCGTCCCCTGGCGGAGAAAAAAGGGCTTGCCCTGTCCGTGCACGTGGAGGACGATGTGGGCGTTGTTGTGGCGGATATGCGCCGGGTCGAGCAGATTCTGCTCAATTTGCTCGCTAATGCCGTCAAGTTCACGGAACGGGGCGCCATATGGGTGCGGTGCCGGCGTGAAGGGATGACGTGCGTGACCACCGTCACGGACACGGGTATCGGCATCAGCGAGGATGACATGGCTTCCCTCTTCACGCCGTTTCACCAGGTGGACAGCGGTTTGCGCCGCAGGTACGAGGGGACCGGCCTCGGCCTTTCCATATGCAAGCGCCTGGCAGAGTTGATGGGGGGGAGCATCAGCGTGGAAAGCAGGGTGGGAGAGGGGAGCGTGTTCGGATTCTCCCTGCCTGTGGAAGGCGGTGCTCCCGGCCGGTGAGCCGGCAGGCGCAGGGAGGTGCCGTTTGTGCCGGAGACCGGCGAGGAGGCAGGGATGAGAGGGGATGCTTCCGGGCGCATCCGTGCCGAAAACGGTGCGGCGCGGGAGTTCCGGATAGGAGCACCCCCCCCTTCGAGGGGGAACTCGGAGGGGGGGTGCCTGCGTGGGGTCCGGGAGGGCGCTCCTTACTTCCTGCCGGCTTTCTTCTTTTTCTCGGGAGCGCATGAGCCGATCCAGTAGCGTGTCCATTCTGGCGCGGTGGTCAGGCTGTCATGGTTGGCATCGATATCGGCAAACCAGTAAATGAGGCTCTGCACGTATTCCTGCTTCGTCAGGGTGCCGCTCCTGTCGGCGTCCGCATCGGCGAAACGGACGGTCCAGACCGCGACGCACTCTTCCTGGGAAATCTTTCCATCATTGTTGAGGTCCATCTTCCTGAACTGGGGCTGCCGGTTCCCTTTGGCAGCCGCTTTTTTCGCCTTGGGCGCGGCGCCGCACCAGTAGCTCACGTATTCATCCACGACCAGCACGCCGTCCCTGTCCGTGTCCATTTCCTTGAAGGAGGCCGTCAGGCGCGCCTCCATTTCATCCATGCTTACCGAACCATCCTTGTTGGTGTCGATGAGTGCGAAGCGTTCGGCTGCCAGAGCCTTCGCCTCGGCGCAGGTCACGACGCCGTCCCTGTTTGCGTCCCCCTGCATGGCGGCAGGGGTCTCGGCGGCCGACGCCACTGCCGCGGCCGCCAGCATGAGGCACAAAGAGACAAGAAAGGGTCTGATGCGTTCCGTTTTCATTGGTGTTCCTCCTTGGGTTGATTGTTGGTTGCGTCCCCGCCGAAGTCGGGGAGTGCGCCGTGCCATCCCGGCGAAGCGGGCCGAAGGTGCGGGTTATCCCGCTTCGCTGCCTTTGCCGGGGTCATTGCCGACACCGTATGGCTGGTGCAGCTTTACCGGCTGCGCCGCACCGCGCCGGACCCGGAGGTTCAGCATTTCCACTCCCACCGAGAATGCCATGGCAAAATAGATGTACCCCTTGGGAATATGCATTCCAAGGCCGTCGCCGATGAGTGCGACGCCGATGAGGATGAGAAAGCTCAGGGCCAGGATCTTGATGGTGGGATGCCGTTCCACAAAGGCGGCAACGGCGCCGGAGAAGAGCATCATGAAGCCGACGGCGATGACCACCGCGGCCACCATGATGGACAGTTGCCGCGCCATGCCGATGGCGGTGATGATGGAGTCGAGGGAGAAGACGATGTCCAGGAGCATGATCTGGACCAGGGTGCCGGCAAAGGATGTCACCGCCCGCGCCGAGGAGCGCCCTTCCTCTCCTTCCAGCTTTTCGTGGATCTCCAGGGTGCTCTTTCCCAGGAGGAACAGGCCGCCGGAAATGAGGATCAGATCGCGCCCCGAGATCTCCCTGCCGATCACCGAGAAGAGGGGCGCGGTCAGCCCCATGAGCCAGGTGATGGAGAAGAGGAGCCCGATGCGGGTGAACATGGCAAGGCCGAGACCCGTGATG